>JAATFE010000212.1 GCA_015655365.1 Terriglobales bacterium | reverse complement strand
TCCGTCCACCACACGGTCGGGGACTGCCACATGCAGCGGATCCCAGAACACCTGGCTGGCTTCCTCAAAACTGACGCCGTGTTTTCGCTGGTTGGAGAGGTTTTTCGCCTCATCCCACTCAAACCGGATTTCCGTCACGCCAATAGTGTAATTACAAATATGGCATTATTCAATACGGTCGCTCTCATCCTTATCGCCGCCCACGCCGCGCCAGCACCAGCGCCACCAGCAGGAAAAACATCGCCCCGGCGGTAACGCGAATCATCTCGTCGTGGAGCACGCTACTTGGGTTTCCTGATGCGGTGGATCGGCTCCACCTGCTTGTCGTAGCGCCCCAGCAGGGCGTTCCAGCGGATGATGGCCACCTCTTCCAGCATCTTCATGCCATCTCTCAGGTAGCTCATGCGCGAGCGCTCGTCGTGGCCCCAGCTCACCGCAACCTCCACAATGCTGTAGTCGCGCTTGAGGGCGATGAACAGAATTTCCGGGTCAAAACCCCAGCGCTCGATGGTCTGGAGCTGAAAAACGGTCTGGGCGGCGGCGCGGGTGAACGCTTTGAAGCCGCACTGGGTATCGGCAAAGCGCAGTCCCATCACGCCGCGAGTCACCGCGTTGAAGCAGCGGCCGAAGAACTGGCGGTAGAGCGGCTGCCGGTGGGTCTGGCGTCCCTTCTCCAGCCAGCGCGAGCCGATGGCGATATCCGCCCCCTGCTCAATGGCGGCAAACAGCCGTTCCGCCTCCTCGATGGGAGCCGAAAGGTCGGAGTCGGTAAACAGGACCACTTCGCCCAGCGCCTGCAACATGCCAGAGCGCACGCTGTAACCCTTGCCGTGGTTGCCGGGGTTCTCGACCAGCCGAACCTCCGGGGCCGTCTTTGCAAAGGCCCGGACCAAATCGGCCGTCGTATCTCGCGAGCCGTCGTTGACCACGATGACTTCCGCAGACCAGCCTTTGGCGCGAATACAGGCCACCACCGACTGAAGCGTGGCAGGAATGCGGGCGCTTTCGTTGAATGCCGGGATTACGATACTGTACTTCGGAAACTGCGTCACGCTTGCAACCACCGCCTGGCGAATGCTCCAGTTTTTCCGGGCTCCGATTCCAGGGAGAGACTCTCGACATGATACCGCACCTGACGGTCTGAATCCCTTTCCTTGACGTCTCCTCGTTTTTTACGGCAAGCTGGAGTAGCGCAAAGAGTTAATTCCCAAGGGCGGTATGACTTTTTTCGCGCAATCCGGTGCAGAATCCGGTTATGCTGTGAGCGGAGGCGATAAGAACATGACGAAGGCAGACCTGGTGGAAAAGGTGACTCGCTTGGGCGACCTGACGCGGCGCGACGGAGAGGTCATCGTAGAGACCATCTTTGGTTCCGTAATTGGTGCCTTGCAGAGCGGAGACAAGATTGAGATTCGCGGCTTCGGGTCTTTTCGCATCCGGCAGCGGAATCCGCGCATCGGGCGCAACCCCAAGACGGGCGCACGCGTCGACGTGCCGGCCAAGCGGGTGCCTTACTTCAAGCCCTCCAAGGAGCTTCGCGACCTGGTAAATCCGGGCGAGGCTGTCAGCGCATCGTAAGCGCGCACTCCCGTTCTATCGAAAATACAGAAGCCGCCTCCGTTCAGTCTTTTTGAAGCGGGGCGGCCTTTCTGTTCTGGTTGTCTTTACCTTCGCGAAGCGGGCTTCCGGACGCCGATGACGCTCAACATGCGTCCGGCGTGCCCCTGGGAGCCGCGATGCGAAAAGAACAGTTCCCTTTGGCAGTTCGTGCAGCCCCCCACCACCTTGATGGAGCCGGGTTTGAGACCCGCGTCCAGCAGTTGGCGGCGATTCGCCTCGATCAGGTCCAGGTGCAGCTTGGGTCCAATCGGCGAGTGGCCCGGCGCGCGCTGGGTCAGAAACAGCATCGGGTATTTGATATGCACCGCGTCCGTGTCGTCGACCTCACGGAAAAGTTCGCGGGCATAGGCGAATTGCGACTCGAAGCCCGAAAGCACCTCGTCACCGATCCCGTAGCAGCAGGCGCCAATGCCGGGGCCAATGGCGGCCACCAAGTCCTCGGGCCGTGAGCCGAACTCCAGCCGCATCCGCCCCACACCCGCCTCCACAATGCGCTTCACCGTTCCCCGCCAGCCGGCATGGAAGGCCGCCACCGCGTGCCGCTTGCGATCAGCCACCAGCACCGGAATGCAGTCGGCCGTCTGGATGCCCAGCAGCAGCCCCGGCTCGTCCGTCATCATGCCGTCGCCCTTCCAAGGCTGCGGACGGGCGGCATCCTTCCCAACCGCATGGACCAGCACGGTCGAGTGAATCTGGCGCAAGGTAATCAGCGGTGTGGCCGGGTCTCCGGTAATCGCCTCGGCCAGGAGCCGGCGGTTGCCCGCCACGGCTTCCCGAGCATCGGAGGCGGTGAAGCCCAGGTTCAGCTCGCCCGGCGCGTCGTCGGCGCAATAGGCCCGGCTCAGGCCGCCCTTGCGGGTGCTGAAGCCGTGCCACAGCCAGCTCATCTTCTCCCACCCCGGAACGGCCAGCCACTGGACGCCGTTGTTGGCCACCTGGGGCGCGGGTGCGGGCGCCGAGAGTTCCTCCGGCTGGGCGCGTTCAAAACGCATGCGGCGGGTAACTCCGGCGGCCTTGCCGCGAAGGTTGCGCACCAGCCCCGCGCGCTCCAAAAGAGCGTCGAGAGCTTGTACGTCCGGATCGGAATGAACCTGGGTCGAGGAAGAAGACTTCACACTTCGATTTTATCTGGAACCACGAGTCTTGCCCCATACAGCAGAAGGCCTGCCTTCCGGCAGGCCCATTTGAGAGGCATTTGAAGGAGGGAGGTCCAGGGGGGGTAAAGGGAAGAGGTCCGTACAGGACCTTCAAAAGGGATGGTTACCTTTCGGGAAGGGGCGTATTTCGGGGAAGCCTCTGCTTATTACTTCTTTGGATGCGACACAAAGAAAAAGGTTGCGTGAAGTTCATCGAAGCCGCCAGCCATCGATACCCTCATTTTTCGGCTTCCTTCGGCCCACTTATTACCGATGGGGCACTCCCTGTATCGCCAAGGCAAATAAGAAGTTGCATAATCCCCGCAGACTTGGCACTCTCAACAATGTGAAGCGGTGGCACTACATTGTCCTGGCAGGACTGATCCTCGCGCTCGTCTACGTCTATCTGCATCGTCAGGAGCTTGGCATCACAGGTCCTCAGGGCTTCTTTTCCGGCGGTACCCCCAGCGCCGAACAGGCCGTAGCCTCTTTCCGTCCCCCATCGTCAAATGGCAGCCCGTGGATCGGAGCAGTGATGGATTCAAGCTGGAAATGCCTGCCGACATCAAGCAGATCCAGATTCCCGCCTACAACGAGCATGGCGGAGCCGAGCAGGTGGACCTGATCTACTCCAACCCCGGCGCCGACATCTCCTACTCCGTGGCCTGGGCGGACAATCCCCCCGTGGTGCGCGTCAACAGCCAGGTTTCCGACCGCGTGCTCGACATGGCCCGGGACGACGCGCTGGCCCGCACTCAGACCAACCTGATCAGCGAGTCCCGGATCAACCACGAAGGCTTTCCGGCACGCGACTTCGTCGGCCGCAATGTGGGTGGCGGCATCATGGACATCCGGCTCATCTACACCGGCCAGCGCCTCTACATGCTGATCGCTGCCTTCCCCTCGGCCAATGCCCGCCGCGAACAGGACGTGGTGCGCTTCTACAACTCGTTCAAGATGCTTGCATCCTCCTCCAGCATCCCCCAGACCATCCCCACCGCACCCAGCAGGCCAAACTAGGATTTCTTCAGACAGAACTGATTGCAGCAGCGCATCGCTCAAGCCGGCCGCGCCGCCCGTTCCACAAAGTACGTAATCAAGCGAACCGGCAAAAAGCGCACCAGCAACGCTGTCACTCTCCCGCTGAAATAAGGAATGATGGTTCGCTGGCCGCGAGTCAGGGCAGAAACCGCCAACCGGGCGACCTCGGCAGCCGATTGCATCCCGCGGCTTTTGAATATCTTGGCGCGGGCAACGTCGAAGAACTCGCTTTCTGTCGGACCAGGGCAAAGCGCCGTCACCTTTACGCCGAATCGCGCCACCTCGGCCGCCAACCCCAGCGCAAAAAAGCGGTCAAAGGCCTTGGTAGCTGCATAAGTCGAGATGTACGGCACGGGCTGAAAGCTGGCCGTCGAACCCAACACCAGCACCCATCCCCTGCCCCGCTCCACCATCTGCGGAACAAGCAAACGCGAGAGGCGAACCATGGCCTCGCAATTGACGCGGACCTGGCTCATTTCCTGCTCGATGGGGCTGGTGCAAAACGCGCCATACTGCCCAGGCCTGCGTTGTTCACAAGAATCTCCACGGCCAGCCCCGCGCCTGCTGTCGCGCCGTAAAGCTGCTGCGGCGCGGCGGGATCGTTCAGGTCCGCAACCACGACGCGTACCTCGGTCCCTTTGGCCGCAAGTTCTTGCGCCAGCGCTTCAAGCCGGTCGCGCCTGCGCGCAGTCAGGATCAGTTTGGCGCCGTGGCTTGCCAGTTCCCGCGCCAAAGCCGCGCCGATCCCCGAACTGGCTCCGGTCACCAGCGCCCATCTGCCCTTAAAGTCCTCTGTGCTCGCCATCGCGTTCCTTCCTAACGGCTAGCAGCCGGAAGCTCCGTCTCAAACTCCTCGTTCAACCACTTGCTGAACGCCGCAAACTCCTCGTCGCGGCCCAGGAAGTCGCGCACCATCTGCCGTCCCGCCTTTGACCCGCCCTGTTCGAGCACCGCCTTGCGATAGCGGCTGCCGGCCTCGCAGCCCAGCAAATCCTTGGGATCGAACTGGGCAAAGAAGTCCAGCGCAATCACCTTGTCGAAAGCATAGGTGTAGTAATTCGACGAGTAGCCGGTCAAATGGCCGAAGCTCGCGTACATCCGGTTGCCTTCCATCCAGGTCCACGGTTGCAGGCTCTGGAAGAGCTGCTTCGTCGTCCGGTCCAGGTCGAGCCCGGCGGGGTCTTGATCGTGCAAATCGAGCGAAAGCGTCGTGTAATAAAGCTGCGAGCGCACCCAGTCGGCCCGGCCAAACGCGCCCGCCAGTTTCATCTTGTCGATGGTCTCCGTGGGCAGCGTCTCTCCCGTCTGGTAGTGCTTGGCAAAGGCCTGCAACAGCTTCGCGTCGCGGAAAAACTCTTCCAGCATCTGCGAAGGAACCTCGATGAAGTCGCCCTCCGTGGCAAAACCGGAAAGCCCCGCCCACTCCGTCTGTCCTCCCAGAATGGCGTGCATCAAGTGGCCAAACTCGTGAAAAAATGTCACCACGTCGTTGTATTACAGGAGCCCTGGGTCCTTCTCGTCGCCGCCGGGAAAGTTACAGATCAGGGCAGCCTCGGGCATCGAACGCCCGCGCACTCCCGTAACCACCGGCGCGGCAGAGAACCACTTGTCCTTGCCCTCGCGGGGATGCATGTCCAGGTAGAAGCGGCCCACCGGCTGCCCGCCGTCAAAGACCTCGAAAACCGAAACGGCAGGGTCCCACCCAGCAGCCGTCGAGGGCCGGAACTCGATCTTGAAC
>JAATFE010000075.1 GCA_015655365.1 Terriglobales bacterium | reverse complement strand
GGAAGATGTCGGGCATTGCCAGGCCGCAGCGCTCGACGATCAGGTCGTCAAGATCGCAGGCGGGCCATTGCAGCTTCTCTCCGACCATCTTGGCGAAGGTCGACTTGCCGGCTCCACTGAACCCGACAAGATAGATGCCGCGTGCGTCCTTCTTTGGATCGGTACTCATTCGGCATTCGCCATTTCAATAACAGAATAAATGCTTGATGGAGAAGCGACGATGACGGACCTGCGCCATCGTGCTGGAAATGGGCCGAACGGCAACTGCGGATCCTTCGTCGCCACGGTCCTCAGGATGACAAATCGATGAGAGTGCTCCGGGAATTCCAAATGCGATTGCCTGGACCTTCGCGCTCGTTCGAAGGCAGACAAACCCCGGTCACGGTATACTTAGGATTGCTATGGCGACTGAAAAAACCTTCTATTTAGAGACCTTCGGCTGCCAGATGAACGCCCATGACTCCGAAAAGGTGATTGGCACACTCCTTCAGCAGGGTTACAGCCAGGTGGAGTCGGAAGAAGACGCCGGGCTGATCCTTTACAACACCTGCTCCATCCGCGACAAGGCGGAGCAGAGGGTCTTTCACCGCCTCGACTACTACAAAAGACAGCAGCACCTCGGCAAGCGCTTCGCCGTGCTGGGCTGCGTGGCGCAGCAAGAGGGCGAAAAGATCTTCGAGCGGGCGCCTTATGTTTCGCTGGTCTCCGGCTCCGCCTCCTACTGCAAGCTGCCCGAGATGCTGGCCCGGCTGGAGGCAGGCGAAACCCGCATTACCGGCCTCGACGACCGCCAGACCGACGAGACCTTCGAGACCGAATTCACCGCTCGCCAAAACCCCTATCGCGGCTACATCACCATCATCGAAGGCTGCGACAAATTCTGCGCCTACTGCGTGGTCCCCTATACGCGCGGCAAAGAGCGCAGCCGCACCTCGTCCTCGGTGCTCGCCGAGGCGCGCCGCATCGCCGACCAGGGCTATACCGAGATCCAGTTGCTGGGCCAAAACGTGAACAGCTACCGCGATCCGGAAGGGAAGCGGAGCTTTGCCGAATTGCTGGCGGCCGTGGGCCAGGTGGGCGGAGTCCACCGCGTGCGCTTCACCACCAGCCACCCCCGCGATTTTACCCGCGACATCGTCGACGCCATCGACGCCGTGCCCACGCTCTGCGACCATGTCCACCTGCCGGTGCAGTCGGGCTCTTCACGCGTTCTACGCCAAATGGCGCGGGAGTACACATCGGACTGGTACCTGGAGCGGATCGCCTGGATCAAGGCGGCGCGGCGGCCCATCTCGCTCTCCACCGACATCATTGTCGGCTTCCCAGGGGAAACGCCGGACGACTTCATCCAAACCATGGACCTGATCGAGAAGGTGCAGTACGATTGCGTCTTCGGGTTCAAATACTCGGGACGGCCGAATACGCCAGCGCTGACCATGATCGACTCCATTCCCGAAGCGGAAAAAGTGACCCGGCTTCAAGTGTTGCTTGACCGTCAGCGCGAGATTCAGAGGGGCAACTATGCCAGACATTTGGGCGAGGTGATGGAGATCATGGTTGAAGGGCAGCACCCGTCGCGTGGCCAGATCGCCGGCCGCAGCAGCCAGAACAAGCCGGTCAACTTCACGTGGAGCCAGCCCATTGCGCCGGCGCCCGGCAGTTATGTGCGGGTAAAAATCACCGCCACGCACCCCAACAGTTTGGTCGGCGAGGCCGTCTAAGATAAGAGCCAGGAAAGGGAATGCATGGATATCGAGGTGCGGATACGCGGGCTGATGATGGACCCTGCCACCAACATGCCCATCGTGGTGCTGAAGGATGTGGCGTCCGACACAGTGATGCCCATCTGGGTGGGAATTTTCGAGGCCAACGCCATCGCCATCGAGATCGAGAAGGTGGCCGCGCCGCGCCCCATGAGCCACGACTTGACCCGAAATTTGATCCGTCACCTAAACGCCCGATTGGAACGCGTTGTCATTACAGAGCTTAAGGACGATACATTTCTCGCTGTACTGTGGCTAACCCAGGGCGGCGAGACGGTGATGGTCGACGCCCGCCCGTCGGACGCCATAGCCCTGGCCTTGCGCGCGGACTGCCCAATCTTCGTTGCCGAGCAGGTGATGCAGACGGCCAAGCTCAACACGACCGGCCCTCCCGAAGGCCCCACTGCCGAGCAACTGCGTGGCTGGCTGGAAGGCCTGAATGACGAAGACCTGGGCCGCTACAAGATGTAGGCATTCTCCGCAGGGATGATTGCTACCAAACTAACGTCATGACCACGGTGTCGAGGTACGATCCCTCGGTAGCGTCGTTTTGCCTCGAAGGCATCCGCCCATAAATGGCATAGTCTTGCGAACCATGACCGTTTGTCAGAGTCATCGAGTCTTTTATTTCAGAAGTTCCCCCTGTTCCATCTCCCCAGAGCTCAGTTCTGGCTGCATTCAGGAAGAGTCCGTAGCGGAGCGCGTGTCCCGCGCTCCGCAGAGTGTGGTCCTCTGCCCGCGCCGCCGTTCGGGTGAGCGATACCGCATAGGATACATGCTCGGTCTGGGTTCCCGAGCAGAGAACTGTGACGCGTCCGGCGGTAACGCCAATTCTGTAGCTGAGAGCGTTGTAATTGCCAAACGATACGCCATCCGAAGAGACGGTGCAGTTTGCCGCATTTGCGGAAGCACACAGCACGGCCACTCCTACAATCATGCTAAAAGTCCGAATCATTTCGTCTCCCTACAGAGGAGCGGTCCCACTCGTGGGAGCACTTCATTTGGAATTGTAGCCACAACCAGTTCGCAGGCATGCTCCGGCCACACGACGCGCAAAGTTGCCGGTGTCGTGAGGATGGGAAGAAAGACCTCGCCGTGGTATGCAACTTGTGCTGCAACAGTGTTGCCGATCTTCACCTGCGCCCCAAGCGGAACCAT
>JAATFE010000383.1 GCA_015655365.1 Terriglobales bacterium | reverse complement strand
TTCGAAGCAGTCCACCGGCTCTCCAGCCCCGTGACTGTGCAGCCACGGCTGATGATCTACGTGGCCGTGGCCGGCGTGCTCATGAACGGTGTCATCGCCGCCCTGCTTTGGGGCGTGGCCCGCGACGTAAACCTGCGCAGTTCCTTCCTCCACATGGCCGGCGACACGCTCTCCACAGCCGCCGTCATCGCCGGCGGAGCGGGCATCCTCTTCACCGGCCAAAACTGGATCGACCCCGTCCTCTCGCTGTTCATCGCCGCCTTCATCCTCTGGTCCAGTTTTGGCATCGTCCGCGAAACCGTCAACATCCTGCTCGAAGGCACGCCCCGCGGCATCTCGCTCACGGCCATCCGCACCGCTATGGAAGCCGTCGAGGGCGTCCTCAACGTCCACGACCTCCACGTCTGGAACCTCGGTTCGCAGTCCCGCGCCCTGGCTTGCCATGTGATCATCGCCGACATTCCTCCGTCCGAGAGCACCTTCATCCTGGACAAGCTCAACCACATCCTCAAGGACCACTTCGACATTTGCCACACCACCGTCCAGTTCGAGCTTGCCGGCTGCGAGGTGCTCGACGGCTGCGTGGTTCCCATGGAAGAAATGGCCAGCGGCTCCAGCCACGAACATCATGGCCATATGCATTAGGAGCAGTCGACTCGATGCGGCGAGTTGTGGCACTGGTGAATCGCGAGCCTGAAGCCGCATAGAGATCGGGTGCCCCATCCTTGGCGCGTTTTTGTTTTTGCGCCAAGGGTGGGAAACCTCAACCCTCAACCTGCCCCATTCATAGGGAGGTCTCTCTCTTTGCCCCGTCTCCGTATCGGTCTTGCCCTCCTTTGCCTTGCTCTGCTCCCCTGTTCACCCGCTCTTGTCTGGCCTGCGTCTCATCCCGCCCAGGCCGCAGCCCCAGCTCAGCTTGAAACCCTGGCTGGCGAATACACCGACTCCGCCGATCCCGACACGCCGCTCAGCTTCTATGAGTCCGCCGGCAAGCTCTTTGTCGAGTCCGAGCGCATGGTTCCCACGGAACTGAGACCGCTCTCCGCCGTCGAGTTCGGCCTTCCCAATTCCAGGCGCACTCTCCGCTTCGACCTCGACGCCTCGGGCCAGGGCGTCAGCGTCAGTTACTCCAACGAACCCCTCGCCGGCTACCGCCGCACCGGTGCGCCCGTCCATCATCTTTTCCACGATTACCAGCGCACCGAAGTCATGATCCCCATGCGCGACGGCGTCAAGCTCCATGCCGTTATCCTCAAGCCTGCCGACATCGCCGGACCGTTGCCGTTCCTCGTCCAACGCACGCCCTACGGCGTTGATAGCGTCGACCGCGCCTCCTTCTCCAGCAGCCGCCCGGAACTGGCCCGCGACGGCTACATCTACGTCGCCCAGGACATTCGCGGCCGCTACAAAAGCGAGGGTGAATTCGTCATGAGCCGCGCCCTCAGCGACCATCGCGACCCCAAGGCTATCGACGAAAGCACCGACACCTACGACACTGTGGCTTGGCTGCTCGCAAACGTCCCCGGCAACAACGGCCGCGCCGGCTTCATCGGCACCAGCTATCCCGGCTTCCTGGCCATGATGGCCGGCATCGACCCCCACCCCGCCGTCAAGGCCATCTCGCCCCAGGCCCCCATGATCGACGTCTGGATGGGCGACGACTTCTTCCACAACGGCGCATTTCGCCAGGGCTACGGCTACGACTACGTCCTCTCCATGGAGTCTAGCAAGGAAGAAATCCCCGTGGACTATGGCAAGGACAAGGACGGCAAGTCCCGCGACGGCTTCGACTACTTCCTCGAGCGCGGCAGCTTTGCCCAGGACGTAAAGAAGTCAGGCGCTAAGCTACTGCCCACGTGGAAGCTCTTCCTCGATCACCCCGCCTACGATTCCGTCTGGAGTTCGCGCGCCGTGCAACGCAACCTCAACGCGGTCTCGGTTCCCACCCTCACCGTGGGCGGCTATTTCGACCAGGAAGACATGTTCGGCCCACAAGAGGAGTATGCCCGTCTTGAGCCGCACGATGCCAACCACCAAAACTTCCTCGTCCTCGCGCCCTGGCGTCACGGCTACTGGGCCTCGTCCTCGCGCCACCTGGGCAACCTGAATTACACCGAGTCCGTTGGCAAGGAATATCGTACCCGGATCGAGGCCAAATTCTTTGCCCGCTACCTCAAGGACGAGCCCGGTTTCGACCTCGAAGACACGGCCAGCTTCCAGACCGGCTCCAACACCTGGAAGCGCTACGCCCACTTCCCACCCAGGGAATCCCAGCCCACCAGCCTCCATCTGCAAGGCGCAGGCTTGCTCAGTTGGAGCGACTCCACAACCCAGGCTCAGACCAGCTACCTGAGCGATCCCGCCAACCCCGTTCCCTACCGCCATCGCCCTATCCAGCCCACCTACAGCCAGGGCTCCGAATGGTACAACTGGCTCACCGAGGATCAGCGCTTCGTCACCAGCCGCAAGGATGTAGCCGTGTGGAAGCTGCCCGTTCTCAAAAAGGACCTGATCCTCACCGGCGAAGTGATCGCCGACATTTACGCCTCCACCACCGGCTCCGACAACGATCTGGTGGTCAAGCTCATCGACCAGTATCCCGACGACGCCCCCGAGGCCAAGATGCGCGGCTACCAGCTGATGACCAATGCGGAAATCTTCCGCGGCCGCTATCTGGAGAGCTTTGAGAAGCCGGCGCCGCTGCGCTCCGGCTCCATCCGCGAGTACAAGTTCTCGCTCCACGGCGTAGACCACGTCTTCAAGGCCGGCCACACAGTTCTGGTCGAGGTGCAAAGCACCTGGTTCCCGCTCTACGACCGCAACCCCCAAACCTTTGTGCCCAACATCATGACCGCCCGGCCCGCCGACTACCAGCCCGCCACCATCACCATCTACTCCGGCTCCGAGCACGACTCCTCGCTCCAGGTGCCGCTGATGAACGCCTGCGACCACATCGAGTGCTTCTGAGCACGGTTCAGACAAATTGACACAGTATATGTGCGCTCATACTCTGTGGTCATGAAGATCACCCTATCCGTCGACGAACAGATTGTCGCGCGGGCTCGGGAGAAGGCACGCGCCATGGGCAAGAGCCTGAATCAGGAGATTCGCGACCACCTCCAGCATTTGTCCGGCGGCGATAATTTGGAGCGCGACCTGGAAGAGTTCGAGCGCCTCTCCGGGCTTGGCGATTCGCAGGGCTGGAAGTTCAACCGGGACGAGATCCATAAGCGCAGATAGTCTCATGCGCACATTCCTTGACACCAACATCTTGCTTTGTGCGGAGGATCAAACCAGCCCCTCCAAATAGAGGACGGCTCTGGATCTTATCAAGGAGCAGTTGGTTGAACGGACCGGAGTGGTCTCACTCCAGGTTCTCCAGGAGTACTTTGTCTGCGCAACCAAAAAGCTGAAACTGGATGCCGGAATTGCCCGCAACAAGGTCGAGTTTCATTCGAGATCCGACGTCGCCGAACCAACTGTCGCCGACATCCTCGCTGCCATCGATCTACACCGTCTTCACGGTCTCTCGTTCTGGGATGCTTTGGTCTTTCGTATGGCCAAACAGACAGGGTGCCGTGTCCTGCTCTCCGAAGATATGCAGCACGGTCAAGTGATCGACGGCGTCATAATCGTCAATTCGTTTATTTAAGGTCTGAAACCCGCCATCTTTCCCAAAAACGCAAAAAAAGGCCATCGGAATAGCGCGGCTTGGCTTGGCACGGACTGAAATCCCTTCCCGCTTCGGTCGTTAATGTCCTCTCGGTCCTTATCTTTGTTGCGCACCCGCCGCGAAATCGGCCAACCCCAATCCAAGG
>JAATFE010000249.1 GCA_015655365.1 Terriglobales bacterium | reverse complement strand
TCGAAGGGCGCGATGGTTTCGGCGGTGGCTCCGGTATCGGTAATCAGGATATGGATCTCGTTCGCCGGGCAGATAAAGGCTGGCCCGATTTTGCCCAGTTTGCTTGAGTCGGCGACAACGATAACCTGCTTAGACTGCTTGAGCATCTTGCGGTAGACCAGCGCCTCGTCTGTCTCTAGCGAGGTGGCTCCGCGTTCGGCCTCGAGTCCTGTGACGCTCAGGAAAACCTTATCCATATAGACATCGTCGAGGAAAAGGAGCGCAGCGTTCCCGGTCAGCGAAAACGACCATGCCCAGGGAACCACGCCACCCGTTAGATAGGTGCGGATGCCAGGCTGGTTGCACAGTTCCATGCCAATGTTGATGGCATTGGTGACGACCTGAATCTTCTCGCGATGGCGCAGGCTGCGGCCTATATGAGTGGTAGTGGTGCCCGCGGTCAGTCCGACCGTCTCCCCGGTCTGGACAAGCTCGGCGGCTGCCAGGCCGATGTGGCGTTTTTCAGCCGCATGACGCTGTTCGCGAGCCAAAAACGTGCTGTCATACCGGAATGGCTCATAGAGCAGTGGCTCGACCAGCTCCGCGCCCCCGTGTGTGCGGCGAATCAGTCCGCGGTTTTCCAGCCGCGCCAGATCGCGCCGGATGCTGGGTGCCGAGGAGCCCGCGACGGCGAGCAGCTCTTCGATGGTGCCAGTTCCGGTGCGGAGAAGAAATTTGATGATTTGTTCGGAACGGCGATGAATGGAATCGGACATGGCAAAGAAATTTTACTCTGTCGATCACGGAATGGTGGAAAGATAAAGGGGGAATCTGTGTAAAAACTGGAAAATTTTCCTTAATAATTCCATATATATGATTGTTTATGTGATATACGATCACATTTTGCCCGATTTCTACCTGAATCTGCGGGCTACCAAGGGGCTGCCCAGATTAAGATGCCGGGCTTTGCTTATGACCGATTGCGCGCCAGATTCACAATGGCCCGGCTGCGGCGGTCCGCTTCCCGGTCACGAGCAAGCCGGAAACTGGCTCGCTCTCCTCATTTCCCGCGAAGAAAGCCAGCTCCGGCTTTGCCCGGCCGTTTATTTTCAGCCGGCCACACCTTCGAAGTGGGCTTCGATCTCTTCCAGGGTTTTGCCTTTGGTCTCCGGCAACAGAAAGGCAGCGACGAGAAAGTAAACGACCGTGAAACCGGCGAACATGAAGAACATCGCGGCATAGCCGTGTTTGCTGACAAAAGGCAGAAAGATGCCGGCCAGCGTGGTGGAGACCAGTTGGTTGATTACCAGCGCAATGCTCATGCCATTGGAGCGAATGCGGGTGGGCATCAGCTCTGACAGAGCCAGCCACACGCAGACGCCGGGACCCAGCGCGAAGAAGGCCATGAAGGCATAGAGACCCAAGGCGACCAGCCAGCCGTGGCCGACATCCGGTACGCGGCCGATCACCGCCTTTTCAATCCTCAGCGGTGCGGTTTGTGCGGCGCCTAGATTGCCGATCGGATTCTTGAAGAAGGCTTCGACCTTATTGGAGGGGACGCAACTTTCGCGCGTGATCTGAATCGGAGCAGCGGCCGGGTCGTCGGAGCGCACATAGCTCGTGGAAGCCGTAAAGTCTCCGTAGGAATAGATGATGGCCAGCGAGGCGCGGCGGCTCTCGATCTGGCTGGGCGCGGCGGCAACGGCGACCAGCAGTTTCTGCGCTTCAGACCGGTCGAAATGCAATGCGAGTTCCTGGTGGGAATCCACTCTGGCCTGAACCGCGTCGCGCGCATCCACGCTCAGTTTTTCCGTCTTGTGAAACAGAATCCCCACGCCGATCAGCGAGACAATGATGCCGCTGGTGCCCAGGATCAGCAGAAACTTGCGGCCTTTTCGATCTACCAGCGCCATGCCTACGATCGTCAGCAGGAAATTCATCGAGGTGAAGACAACATAGCCCCAATGCGCATAGAGGTCGGAAAGACCGCTTTGCAGCAGAATGCTGGTGTTGTATCCGATGATCGAATTTACGCCCGTTGCCGTGTTGCAGAAGAGAATGACGCAGGCCAGTAGAAACGGCACCACATATTTGCGGCGCAGCAGGGAATCCTGGATCTTCGTTCCGGACGAACCGGGTGTGGAAGCGTTGTGCTGCAACTCCTCCATCTCTTTTAGCTCGATGGTGGCCTGTTGCGGCGTACGGGAACGCAGCAAAGCCGCGTAGGCTTGTTCCTTTTTCCCCTGCTTGAAAAGCCAGCGTGGCGACTCGGTTACCAGCAGGCTGCCCAGCAGAAAGAGGATTCCAGGCGGTAGGGAGACCCAGAATAGGTGCCTCCAAGCCTGATCTTTGAAAGCAAACAGCGCCACGGCATCGCCGGTTTTCGCCACCTGCTGGACCCGGTAGCTGAAATAGATTCCCAGCAGGGCCGCAAAGACCATGGACGAGGTAGGCAGCCACTGAAAGACCCCTGTGCCTTTACCCCGGTCCGACGCGGCCAGACACTCCGCCAGATAGAGCGGGATTACGACGCCGATGAGTCCGCTGCTGATGCCTTCCAGCAAGCGGCCAAGGAACAACGGTTCATAGCCGTGCGAAAGCGCAATCACCGGAATACTGACCACAAACACCATACCGCTGAGAATCATCAGCGGTTTACGCCCCATCCAGTCGGCAAGGATTCCGGCAAAGAGCGTGGATACGACAGCGCCCAGCAGCACTGTTGCCACCACCACCGAAAGCTCCGCGGCGGTCAGGTGCGAGGTCGCCGCCAGATAAGGCAGGGCCCCGCCAATGATGCCGATGTCCATCCCATAGAGCAGGCCGCCCAGGCCCGCGACCACGAGAAGAAAAAGGTTATAGCCCTGCTTGGCTGTGGCACCCGGTGCGGGCGTGCTAGCGGAGTTGTTTGCGGTCAATGTCATGGTCGTCGCTTTCGCTCGTTCTGTTTTCCGCCGGAATAGCCCACCCCGGCTGCTTCGAACAAATCATACCCGCTGCCCCGCGAGACAGGGTCATCAGAACTAGGGGGCAGAACGGGCATGATTAGTCTACAATGAGCGCGCAGCAATAAAACGATCAGTTTTATGATTTGAAGGTGGGAAAATGCCAAACGCGGACCATGCTCATTCCTCTCCGATCTTGTGCGCCAGTACGCTGGGCGTCTTTGCCCTGCTGTTGGCTTGTTCAACCCTGGTTGTTGCCCAGGTTCGTCTTCTGCCTGCGCCTCGTGAGGCGCATTTTGCGGGAGAGGTGGCTCTACCGGCCAAAATTGCGGTCGGCGTGCCCGGCCATGATCCCGCAGACGAATTTGCCGCCCACGATCTGGAAGAAGCGTGGACCCAGGCGGGAAGAACAATCGATGCGAATGCCGGCTATCGCGTGGTATTGCTGCGGACCAACTCAGCGGAAGCCGGAGCCCTGCTGGCCGCCCACGGGCTAAAATTCGAAGCAGCCATGGAGCCGGAAGGCTATGTGCTGGTCGTGGAGCCGAGCCGGGCCTCGATTGTGGCCGCCACGGGCTCTGGCATTTTTTATGGTGTACAGACGTTCCGGCAGTTGTTGCCACCTCCTGGCGACAAGCCGGTGCTGGCCACAGGCACGGTGCGCGACTGGCCTGCGATGAAATATCGCGGCATCGACGACGATCTTTCCCGTGGCCCCTTTCCCACGCTGGAATTTCAGAAGCATCAGATTCGAGTCTTCGCTTCGTACAAAATCAACATCTATTCGCCCTACTTCGAGCACACGCTGCTCTACACAGATCAGCCTTT
>JAATFE010000138.1 GCA_015655365.1 Terriglobales bacterium | reverse complement strand
TGGCCGCCACCTGCGAAACCGAGCAGGAGATGCAGATGTACGCTCCGCTGGCCGCTTTGCCGGTGTGGCTCAGCTTCGCGCTGATCGTGCTGGTGGTCAACAATCCCGACTCGCTGCTGTCGATTGCCGCGTCGCTCTTTCCGGCCACCGCGCCCATCATCATGATGCTGCGGATGGGCTTGCAGCCGCCGCCGCTGTGGCAGACTGCGGCCTCCATCGGCATCATGATCCTCAGCATCTGGGCGGTGCTCTGGGTCTCCTCGCGGCTCTATCGCGTGGGCATTCTCATGTATGGCAAGCGGGCTACCATCCCTGAACTGCTGCGCTGGCTGCGGTATAGCTAGACAGCGGGGTTAGCGAGATAGCGGCGTTAGCGGGGTTAGCGCGGCTCGCAGCGTTAGCGGAGCCAGGTCTTTGACTGCATGAATTCGACCGGCGCTGGGTGCCCCAGGTCTCGCTTTTGAGACCTGGGATAGCACAAACCTTCAGGGCACAGGCAACAGAGACAAGCTCCGCAGTGAGCGCGGCCACAGGGGCCGGTCAAGCACGCTTCCAGGCTAACGCCGCCAACTCCGCTATCTCGCCAATCCCGCTCGCTCCGCTAAAATCGAAGGTGTGACCACCGCAGCCAGCCATAAATTCAGTTTCAGCCAGCGTCTTGTCCTGGCCATTGTCCCGCTTGCGATGCGGGTTCTTATCGGGATTGTCGGCCTCACCTGGCGTTTTGAAGTCATCGCCGAAGAGGGCGTGACGCCCGTCCTGTTTGGCGAAAGGCCCGGCCCGGAAATCTACTGCTTCTGGCACCAGGGCGTGCTTCCCTGCACGGTCTACTTCCGCCACTCCCGCGCCGTCATCCTCATCAGCCGCAGCTTCGACGGCGAGCTGATCACTCGCATCCTCAAGATGTTCGGCTTCGATGCGGTGCGCGGCTCCAGTTCGCGCGGCGGCCGCGAAGGGCTGCTTGGACTCAAGCACACCCTCGAAAGCGGCCACACGGCGATCTTCACCGCCGACGGGCCGCTCGGCCCCATCTACCAAACCAAAATGGGCCCCATCAAGCTGGCGCAAATCTCCGGCGCGCCCATCGGCGCCTTCCACCTGGAACCCGAGCACGCCTGGACCATGCGCTCCTGGGATCGCTTTCTGGTGCCCAAACCCTTCACCCGCATTGTGGTGAGTTGGGCGCAATGGACCCATGTTCCCGCCGATTTCCCGGACGGCGAACTTGAGACCAAGCGCAAGGAACTGAACGACGCCCTCGAGCGCGCACGGATACAGGCGCTTGCGCACTTCAAAAAGGCGATCGCATGAGCCGGCTGCCTGAAGAGAGCCAGGCCGCGGCCGGCCTGCTCGTTACCGATTTCGACTTCCACCTGCCCGCGGAATTGATTGCGCAGCAGCCGCCCGCCGAGCGCGGCCTGAGCCGGATGCTGGTCGTGAATCGCCAGACCGGCGCTTTGCGCGACAGCACCTTTGCGGCGCTTCCTTCGCTGCTCGGACCGGGCGATTTGCTGGTGCTGAACGACAGCCGCGTGATCCCGGCCCGGCTTTATGCCAAGCGGACCGTGGTGCGCGACCGCCAGGAGCCGAGCGGCCAGATTGAGGTCCTCCTCACCGAGCCGGTGGCCCCCCAAATGCTGGGTGCCCCTGGTCTCGCATCTGAGACCAGGGAAAGCAATGTCCTCAACCGTCCTGCCGGTCAGCCCACAACCGCTGGGTGCCCCATCCTTGCGACGTCTTCTGTCGCAAGGGTGGGAAACCCAGACCCTCAACCGGCCAACGAGAATTGCTGGCGCGCCTTGGTCAAGCCGGGAAAGAAAGTCGGCATCGGCGAGCGGCTCGCGTTTCCTTCGTCCTCCGGCGCTATCGAACTGGAGGCCGAAGTGCTGGAACGCGGCGAATTCGGCGAGCGGTTGCTGCGCTTTGAGCCGGTGGACGATTTCTTTGGAATTTTGGAGCGCATCGGCCACATGCCCTTACCCCCCTATATCCGCCGCAACGATGCGGATGCGGATCGGGAGCGCTATCAGACCGTCTACTCCCACGACCGCGGCTCCGTGGCCGCGCCCACCGCGGGGTTGCACTTTACGCCGCAAATTCTCGACGCCATCGCCCAGAGGGGCGTTGAAGTTGCGCGCGTCACGCTCCATGTGGGCCTGGGGACCTTTGCGCCGCTGCGCGTGGACCGCGTGGATGAGGTTCATCTGCACCGCGAGCGCTACACGCTCTCCGCGGAAACCGCCCAGGCCATCAATCGCGCCAAGGCGGAAGGCCGCCGCATTGTGGCCGTGGGCACCACGGTGGTGCGCACGCTGGAGCACTGCGCACAGCAGGCAAAGGGCAGTCCCCTGCAAGGCCACACCGGCGTGACGGAGATCTTCATCTCTCCTGGTTTCGAGTTCCGCCTGGTGGGCGGGCTGCTGACCAACTTCCACCTGCCCAAATCGAGCCTGCTGATGCTGGTCGCGGCTTTTGCCGGACGCGAACGCGTTTTGGCCGCCTACAACCATGCGGTCGAAGAGCAGTACCGATTCTTCAGCTACGGCGACTGCATGTTTCTGGGTTGATTGCCCCAAACGAGGGGTTCATAGAACTCAGCACTTCTACTCCCTGATCTCTGCCTCCTGATAAACTCGGAACCGTGCCAACCCAAACCAAGCCGCCCGTATTCCTCCTCGACACCATGTCGTTCATCTTTCGCGCCTACCACGCGATGCAGCGCTCGCGGCCCATGTCTACCCGCGACGGGCTGCCCACGGCGGCCATCTACGTCTTCGTGAATATGATCAAGAAGCTGCGCCAGGACTTTCAGCCGCACTATTTTGCCGCCGTCTTCGACATGAGCGGCGAGGTCTTCCGCGACGAGCGGGCGCGCGCCATCGGCACCCTGCGCAAGTGGAACGGGAAGACGCAGAGCTTCGACGACGTGGACTACGAGGGCTACAAGGCCAATCGTGCCGCCATGCCCGAGGACCTGCGCCGCCAGATTCCCTATATTCGGCGCGCCCTTGAGGCCTTGCGCATTCCCATCCTGGAGGCCATCGGTTTCGAGGCCGACGACGTCATCGGCACCCTGGCCCGCGAGGCCGCCGAGCAGGAGCACCCGGTCTTCATCGTCTCCGGCGACAAGGACATGATGCAACTGGTCACGGGCCAGGTGAAGATCCTGAACCCGCAAAAGGACAACCTGATTCTGGACCCCGCCAAGGTCGCCGAAGTGCTGGGCGTGCCGCCGGAAAAGGTGGTGGACGTGATGGCCCTGCGCGGCGACTCGGTCGACAACATTCCCGGCGCGCCGGGCATCGGCGACAAGGGCAGCGTGGACCTGATTGTCGAGTTCGGCAGCGTCGAGGCCGTGCTCGAGCACACCGCCGAGGTCAAGCGCAAAAGCTATCGCGAGTCGCTGGAGCAGAACCGCGATACCGTGCTGCTCTCGAAGGAACTGGTCACCATTGACAGCCATGTGCCGCTGGAACTGGACTTGGCCGCGATGGTGACGCAGGAGCCGGATGTCGAGGCTTGCCGCGAACTGTTCACCGAGCTTGAATTTACTTCGATGCTGCGCGACCTGACGCCCGCCACGCCCGCGGTTGCCGTCGAATTGATCGAAGAGCCGACGGAAGTGCAGGCGGCCGCGTTTTATGCCGCGGCGCGCGCGCATGGATTCGCCTTTGCGCTGGATGCGAAACCGCCCGTCGAAGTGGCGGAAGACGATGTGCCGCAGAACCTCTCTTTTTTGGACGCGTTCGATGCCACGGAAAAGAAAGCCAGCTTCAGCGTAGGCGTCTGCGCGGAGCCTGCCGTGGCCCTGCGCCTGACGCTGACGCCGGAATTGCGCTCGCTGCTCGAAGACGC
>JAATFE010000085.1 GCA_015655365.1 Terriglobales bacterium | reverse complement strand
GAGCCGTTGGGATTTTCCGCTCCCGGCCCTATCTACCTGGGTCAGCAGTACAGCCTTGCTTCGCTGGATTTTCTGGACGAAAACCGCCTTCTGTTTACCTTTCGCGTGCCGGGACTGATCCACCGGGAGCACGTGGCCGGCAGCGAAGAGGATTCCGATGAGCACCACGTGCGGGCGCTGGTGTTGGGAATCTCTTCTGGCACCGTACAGGCCGAGGCGGTGTGGACGCTGCACGACCGATCGCGCTACTTGTGGATGTTGCGGGACGGCCATTTTCTGTTGCGCGACGGAGACACCCTGAAACAGGGCGATGCCACGCTGGCGCTGAAGCCGGTTCTGCATTTTCCGGGTCCGCTGCTGACGATTGATCTCGATCCGGCGGAGAAGTTTTTGGTCGCCAACTCTCGCGAGCCCGTGGCCGCCGCGACCAAGCCGGGCGACGTGGCAAGCCCGGCAACGGCTGCCGCAAGCGTGACGGCGGATGGGCAAAAGCCCTCTGCGCAGACGGATGTGGTGCTGAGGATTTTGCACCGGGATACGGGCCAAGTGATGTTGGTGGCGCATGTCGGCTCGATCGTACCTCTTCCAATCAACAGCGAGGGGTACCTGGGCAGCCAGCGGGTGGCGGACAACAAGTGGCTGGTGAACCTGAACCAATTCACCGGGGGCAGCACGACGGTTGGAAGAGTGGAAACGACTTGTCGTCCGGCGCTTGAGTTTATTGCGCCACGCGAGGTGCTGGCCTCCACCTGCAATGGGGAGGGAGACCGAACGCTGGTGGCGATGGACGGCGAGGGCCTGCATCTGTGGGAAAACACCGCGTCGACGACGCAGGTTTGGCCCCGGATGGCGAAGGCTGCGACCGGAGTGCGGCTGGTCCGGGAAAGCCTGGTGATCAACCACCCCATCGATGCCTCTCATCCCTTTGAACGGGAGGACGTCAAGAGCCAGATTATAGAGGTTTTCGATGCCGCCAACGGGCATGTGGCGCTGACGGCGACGGCCAGTCCAGTGCTCGATTCCGGAGGAAATGTGGCGATTTCGCCCAGTGGACGGCGGGTAGCGGTGCTGAACGGGGGCGCGATCCAGATTTTCGAATTGCTTGCGCCGCCGCCGTTGCCGCTGGCGGCTGTGAATCCGCCGGGACGCTGAGCGCATCTTTCTACCCGTACGGCAAACGAAATCCCGTGTAAACTGAGCGATGGGAGTGTCCCTTTTGGCAACGGCTGTCGTCAACTATACGGCTGCTGCGATCACCGACCGTGGTCGCAAGCGTCCTTCCAACGAAGATGCATTCGGTTACTCTGTCGAGGATGGGGTCTTTGCTGTCTGTGACGGCATGGGCGGCGCCGCGGCTGGAGAGATTGCCAGTTCCCTGGCGGTGGACGAAGTGCTGCGCCTTTTCGACGGACGCTCGGCGGGCATGGCTACGCCGATGCCGCAATTGGCCGAAGGCGCAATCACCGCTGCCAATGAGGCCATCCACTCGCGCGCCCAGCGCAATTACCGGCTCAGCGGCATGGGCACCACGCTAGTGGTGCTGGTGGTGGAAGAGAGCCATGTGTGGGTGCTCAACGTTGGGGATAGCCGATGTTACCGGCTGCGCGATCATAAGCTTGAGCAGCTTACGCTGGACCACTCGCTGGTGGAAGAGCAGGTGCGCCTGGGACGCATGACTCCTTCCGAAGCCTTGCGTTCGCCGCTTAGAAACGTCATTACCCGTGCGCTGGGCACCCAGTGCCACGTGACGCCGGACATTTTTGAACTTCAAGCCGAGCCGGGCGATCTGTTTCTGCTTTGTTCCGACGGGTTGACCCGTGAATTGACCGACGCTTCCATTGAAGGATTGCTCGATGCCGGGGGGAGTCTCGACGACTTGTGCGTCAGCCTGACGAAGGCCGCCAACAAAGCAGGCGGGCATGACAACATCACCTGCTTGCTGGTGCGGGCCGAGGGGGAAGGATAAAAAGCTCTCGAGATTTGTAAACGACTATATGGCTAAACAACTTTTGAGGAACCTCTGATCAAGTGTCAGACTTCCGAACCACGTTTCTAAGGGGCTAAACAGGCTGCGGAAAAACCCAGGATTCCGAGTGATCCAGGCTAAAAGCCCATCCGGGCCTAAAGGCCACGTTGATTTTGCGATACTTACGGCACGACTAAAGTCGTGCCCTTTCAAACTCGATGCTTTAGAGTGCTTTAGTGTTCTTCCCGCTTGGAGCTTGAGCGGCGTTTGCCGTGATTGAGACTGTGCAGGAACAATAC
The DNA here is from genome assembly GCA_015655365.1 of Terriglobales bacterium. Lineage (GTDB taxonomy): Bacteria > Acidobacteriota > Terriglobia > Terriglobales > Acidobacteriaceae > Telmatobacter. The sequence continues at coordinate 4,034 of JAATFE010000085.1, read as the reverse complement.
CGGCGGAATGCAGACCATCGCTAAAAATCCAAGAAGCTGAAAATTATCCGCATAGGCCAGCAGCGAGGCCTGCTGCTGCACGCTGCGATAGAGCGCGCCCATCGCTAGCTGGTGAGCGGAGACGGCACTGGCTCCGCCTGCATGGAACTTTGCCTGCATGCCCTGTAAAAATTCCATGGCATTTGGATTGCCCGCCGCCAGGTTCGCCGCCAGATAGTTCTGGTGAGTTTGCGAACTGCGCACCAGGAATGCGGTGATGGTGGCGATGCCCACGCTGCCTCCGATGTTGCGCATCAGGTTATAGATGCCCGAGGCGTTGCCAATCTCCTGCTTGCGCAGCAGGCCCATGCTCATGGTGGTGAGGGGGACGAAGATGAAGCCGCCGGCGAAGCCGTTGATAAAGTTGGGCAGGGCCGCCGAGCCCATCGAGATGCCGAGATTGAGATGGCTCAGCATCAGGGTGGAGTAGCCGAAGATGGCGAAGCCGCAGGCCAGCAGGATGCGGCCGTCGATGTAGTTGACCAGGACTCCTACGAGCATCATGGAGAGCAGGGAACCGAGGCCGCGCGGACTGACGGCGAGGCCGCTGTCGAGCGCCGAATAGCCCAGCACGGTCTGCAAGAACAGGGGCAGCATGGCAATGACGCCATAAAACGTGAAGCCGTAAAGGCCGGCAATCAGCGTGCCCACGCAGAAGTTGCGATTGGTGAGGATCCGCAGTTGCACAATCGGCTCGCGGCTCTTCAACTCGCGCACGATGAAGCCGACCAGTGCGATGGTGGAGGCTGCGGCGGTCCAGCGGATCCAACCCGATCCGAACCAGTCCGCTTCCTGGCCTTTATCGAGCACCAATTGCAAGCTGCCGAGCCAAATGGCCATGAGGCCGAAGCCCAGGTAGTCGATGGCGCCGCGGAATTTTTGGCGAAGATAAGGTGGGTCTTCGATGAACAGGTTGGCCATGAAGAGAGCCAGAAAGCCCACGGGAAGATTGATGTAGAAGATCCAGCGCCAGGAGTAGCTGTCGGTGATCCATCCGCCTAGCGTAGGGCCGATGACCGGAGCAACCACAATGCCCAGGCCGTAAACCGCCATGGCCGTGCCGTGCTTGTGGGGCGGAAAACTTTCGAGCAGGATGGACTGCGCCAAAGGCTGCATGCCGCCGCCGCCGATGCCTTGCAGAACGCGGGCCACAATCAGCATGGGCATGGTCATCGCCATGCCGCAGAGCAGAGAGGCTGCGGTAAACATCAGGATGGAGATCATCAGCAGGCGCTTGCGGCCGATGCGGCGCGCGATCCATCCCGAGGCGGGCAGCATGATGCCGTTGGAAACCAGATAGCTGGTCAGAACCCACGTGGACTCGTCGGTGGAGGCGGAGAGATTGCCCGCGATGTGGGGCAGGGCAACATTGGCCACCGAGGAATCGAGCACTACCATGAAGGTAGAGAGCATGACCGAGGCGGCGATCAACCACGGATTAACGGAAGGCTTCCACTCCTGCCGATCGGCGGCCGAGCTCGATTTTTCCGTCTGAATGACCATGCAGTCATTTCAGTATACTATATGGTCAGTTGAACGCTAAGATGCCGGAACTGTGCGGCGCGAAACATGGAGCGGATGAAAACCAAACAGCAGATCGTGACGGACTACAGGCGCGGCGAGGTTCTCGATGCGGCTCGAACGGTGTTTGCGCGCCGCGGCTATGCGCTGGCGATCATGGATGAGATCGCCAAAGAGGCGGGAATCGCCAAGGGAACGATCTATCTCTACTTCCGGTCGAAGACTGAGGTTTATAAGGCGGTTCTGAATCGCGACATGAAGTCGCTGAAGACGAGCACGCTGGAGCGGATGGATGCGGCAACAACGCTAAGAGAGAAGATTAGGGCCTTCATCCTGGCCCGGTTGGAAAATGTGGAAGCCAAGAAGGAAATGTTCCGCATCATGGATAGCGAATCGGCGAATCTGGCTCTAACCCGCAGCCAATATCGCGACTGGCTGCGTGAGCCGGTGTTGCATTTGGCCGCGGCTATCGAAGAGGGTTCGCGGCGCGGCGAGATATGTGCAGTGCCCGCGGAAAAAGTGGCCTGGATGGTGGCCGACATGACTCGGGGATCGATTCAGAGAAGGTTGCTGAACCACAGCGACAACCCGATTGACGAGGATGTGGAGTTTATTGTGAATTTTGTGTGGGACGCATTGAAAGCCACGTCACGGCTTCCGAGAATCTAACGTTCGGAACGCGTTTCGAACCATGCGAGAGGCTCACTTACGCAGCGATGAGGCGCGCACCACGAGGCGCGGGGTGAGCAACTCCGTGGTTGGCTGGACCGGGCCTTTCGCGCCGATCGGGGAGAGCGCGAGTTGAGCGGCGTGCCTGCCGATGGCGGTGCTGTCCTGATCGACTGAGGTGAGGGGAATGCGCAGAAAGTCCGAATGGATGACGTTGCCGCAACCCACCACGGCAACGTCATCGGGAATGCTCAGGCCCGCATCGAGAATTGCCCGATCGACATTTACAAGCAGTATGCTATTCGGAGCCCGGCTCGAACGAGTGTCAAGCCGCTCTCGCTTAATCGTTAACTTTTCAGTTCTGACCCTTGCGAGTTTTGCACATGTGGGCGGAGGCGGCCGTTCCCCGGCGCCATGTACGATGAACAAAGACCCATGAAAGAAACAAAAAACCTCTCCCCCGAAATTCTTCTGCACATCGTCCAGACGCTGAACCTGCCTTTGCGAGGTGTCGTCGCTGTCATCGAACTGCTTGACGACGGCGGCACTGTGCCCTTCATTGCGCGCTATCGCAAAGAAGCGACTGGCAACCTGGATGAAGTGCAAATTCTCGACATCGAAGAAAAGCTGGCCTACTTCCGCGATCTGGCAGAGCGGCGAGAAACCATCCTCGCTTCCATTGCGGAGCAGGGCAAGCTGACCGATGAGCTGAAGGCGCGCATCGAGGCGACGCTCGACAAGAGCGAGTTGGAAGATTTGTATCTTCCCTACAAGCCCAAGCGGCGCACCAAGGCCACCATTGCCCGCGAGAAGGGGTTGGAGCCGCTGGCGCAATATTTATGGGCGCAGCAGAATTCCGCGGAACCGCTGGAGATTTTTGCCGCAACATTCGTCAATGCGGAGTTAGGCGTTGAGAGCGCGGACGAAGCACTCGAAGGCGCGCGGCACATTGTTGCCGAATGGATCAGCGAAGATGCCGACCTGCGCAAGGCGCTCCGCCAGATGGTCTTCGACGAAGGCGTCGTGATCAGCAAGAAGGCCATGGATGCGGTGGACGAGCAGGAAAAGTTCAAGATGTATTACGAGTACAAGGAACCGGTCAAAACGATTCCATCGCATCGCATGTTGGCCATCCGTCGAGGCGAAGGCGAGAACGTACTCTACTTTCTGATCGAGGTCGAGCCAGAGCGCGCTGTCGCGATGATTCAGAAGCATGTGCTGCGCGAGCGGGGCGACTGGACGCACCAACTGGAGATCGCCATCGACGACGCGTGGAAGCGGCTGTTGAACGCGTCGATTCAGGGTGAGATTCGGTTGGAGTTGAAGAAGCGCTCCGACACCGAGGCCATCAAGGTTTTCCGCGACAACCTCTACAATCTGCTGCTATCTCCGCCGGCGGGCCCCATCAGTGTGTTGGGTATCGATCCCGGTTTGCGCACCGGGTGCAAGGTTGCGGTGGTGGATGAAACCGGCAAGCTGCTGGCCCACGACGTGTTCTATCTGCACACTTCAAAGCACGGCAATGCGGAAGCGATGCCGAAACTGGAAGCCTTGCTGCGCCAGTACAATGTGCGCGCCATCGCCATCGGTAACGGCACGGCCGGCCGCGAGACCGATGCGTTTGTCCGCGACTTTTTGCGTGAAAAAAAGCTCGATGAAATCTTCTCCGTCACGGTGAGCGAATCAGGGGCCAGTGTTTACTCGGCTTCCGCTGTAGCCCGGCAGGAGTTTCCCGATCTCGATTTGACGGTGCGCGGCGCTATCTCGATTGCCCGCCGCTTGCAGGACCCGCTTTCCGAACTGGT
>JAATFE010000281.1 GCA_015655365.1 Terriglobales bacterium | reverse complement strand
TACGAAAGGATCAAAACCACCTGGACCGAGCGCCACGCGCGAATCCCTCCGACTCCCAGAGAAAAGTGATTTCTGAAATTGCAGCCACGGCGCACCATGCGCCGAAAGCAATGCAACAGGAAGGCGCCGATCTGGCTCCTCCGGCCGCAGCCCCACAACCGCTGGCCTCACCATCGGAGACGCCGCGCGTCAGGATGACAGCGGTTGCGATGGTGAGGCCAGGTGGCATAGGTTCTCAGGGAAGTGAATCGCAACCCTCAAGGTGGGCGCCCCCGGTCCCTCGCATTTCGGGACACGGGAGACCGCGAACCGGACCGTTCCCATTTTTAGTCAAAGCCCCCCTGAGGTAGGCATTCCGGGAAATCTGCACCTGTGTCCGCAGCCTGCTTAGCCCCTGAGAAACGTAATTCGAAAGTCCGACACTTTATCGAAGTTCCCTGAATTGTGGTTCTTTTGGTACTGCGGATCGTTTTGCCACCGTGAGTAACTACGGATGAGGGACTCGGCCACATGCTGCTGGTGGTGCAGTCAGTCCTCCGAGTCACGGACCGATTCCGAGCCGCAGACCCGCTTTGAACCTTGATCGAGACACAGATGTGCCTCCATACAGCATTGGAATTTTGCATTCAGGAAGGGATAAAAACGTGGACAAGGACAGGGTCAAAGGCGCAATCGACCAGGTGGTTGGGAACGTCAAGCACCATGTCGGAGACGTCATCGGCGACCAAAGAACCCAGGCCGAAGGCACTCTCCAGGAGATCAAGGGCGAAATTGAAACCGCCGCCGGCAAGTTGAAAGATGCCGCCCGCAACGCCAAGGACAACCTTCTCAAATCCCATGAAGCCACCGAAGAGGCCAGCCGCGAAAAACGTCATGCCAAGCTCGTCGAGGACCACAACCTGTTTTAAGCCGCTAACGAATCAAGGCGGTAGAGGGAAAGGCGCGTCATTTAACAGGTAAAAGCTGCATGAATACAGGCAATTCCAACCCGTTCCAGGACGAAATTCCATGGAATCTCACGCCTGGTACGGGTATACTGTCGCCAAGGCGGCGCAGCTTCAACTGGTTCACGAACAGCGCCAGCCCCAAGTGAGGTGCGTCTTCCCCAGGAACTCCGGTTCACTGACGATCGACGTTCCACCATCGCAAACTTCGGCTTGGCGAGCTGTTGCCCGTGTGCTTCGAAGTCCTATGGATGCCTTGAGTTGTGCCCTCCTCCCAGCCTTCTGTGCCCTCTGCGGCTCTCCCTTGCCGCAGCTTTCTCCTGTGCCAATCTGTGCTGCCTGTTGGATGGAGTTTCCCGTTCAAAGCGGACCCGTGTGCGCTCGCTGCGGCGACAGCCTCGCCTCGCCTGGATTCGACCCCTCGATGACCGGCTTGTGCCGGACCTGCCGTTTGGCCCCGCCGCCCTTTGTGAAAGCAGTGGCCTTCGGTCCTTACCAGGGCCGCATGAAGGCCGCCATCCACGCGCTCAAATACGACCGGCTGCATCCCGCGGCCCGCGGCTTGGGCCGGATGCTGGCCGAGGCCATTGCCCAACTGGCAGGCGAAGCGCCGGCGGAGATGCTGGTGGTTCCCGTCCCGCTGCACCACTCAAAATATGCCCAGCGCGGCTTTAACCAGGCCCGCTTGCTGGCCGCCCATGCGCTCGGTTCCCTGCGCAAGACCCATCCCGAGTGGCGTCTGACTCTGGCGTCGAGCACACTGATGCGCCTGCGCGCCACCGAGAGCCAAGCCGGGCTCACCTTCCGCCAGCGCCGCCTGAATGTGCGCAACGCTTTTACGGTCTCCGATCCGGCGACCGTGGCCCTGAAACATGTTTTGCTCATCGACGACATCTTGACCACCGGCGCCACTGCACGCGCCGCGGCCCTTGCCCTGACGCGCGCCGGAGCCGCCTCGGTGTGGGTGGCCACGCTAGCCAGGGCAGTCGCCCTCAATCCAGCCAACCGCGGCTTTGCAGCCTCTTTCGATGAGGCTGAAAACGCATCCGGCAGCGCGCCGGACGCAAGCCTGAGGCCGGCAAGCATTTATTCATCGCAAGACCAATCATCTTTTTGACAGGGGATAAGAGATGTCGCTGGGAAAAGCCATGATTCATGCACGCAAGCAAAAGTCCATCGCCAAGGCTGCGGGTTACGCCGCAGGCGACTATACCGCGATTCAGCCCAACCACATGCTACAGATGCCGGTTCTGGTGCTCAACGCATCCTACGAGCCCATCAACATCTGCGGCGCGCGGCGCGCCCTGGTTCTGGTGCTCAAGGGAGTTGCGCGCACCGAGGAGGAGCACGGCCTCACCCTCCATGCCCAGCGCAACAACATCGCCATGCCTTCGGTCATCCGCCTGCTGGAGTACCGGCGCATCCCCTACCAGACCCGCGCCCTCTCGCGCAAAAACATCCTGCTCCGCGACCGCAACACCTGCCAGTATTGCGGCGAAGTTCTGCCCCCCGGCGACCTCACGCTGGACCATGTGATCCCCCGCTCCCGCGGCGGCAATTCGACCTGGGAGAACCTGGTGGCCTGCTGCCACAGTTGCAACCGGCAAAAAGGCAATCGCCTGTTGAACGAACTCGACGACATGGTTCTGATGCGCGAGCCCCGGCCGTTTTCGCTCCACACCAGCCGCCAGATCATGCGCATGTTGGGGCGCAGCGACGACCGCTGGCGGAAGTATCTGTTTTATTGAGGGAGTAGGGAGTAGGGAGTAGTCCGGCCCGAACAGAGTCCGGGACCTTGCAGAGGCTTATCTGCCAAATAGACACAAAAATTCAATCGGAGGACGGGCCACCAGTAGCGTTTGTGGATCGCCAGTTCAATTGGCCGCAGTTTCTGACTGTAAAGTCCATCTACCTTGCTACTACCATTGGCTTGGCTTTTTCGAACAGCAATCGTCGAAAAAGCGCGCATTGAAAGCAAGGGAGTAAGACTTGGCCGAATCATTCAAGGATCTTGTAGTTTGGCAACGAGCCATTCAATTAACCTTGGCTGTCTACAAACTCACTTCCTCTTTCCCCGCCGATGAACGATTCGGCCTGACCAACCAGTTGCGGCGAGCGTCCGTCTCCGTGGCAAGCAACATTGCAGAGGGCTATGGCCGGTCGACGGAGGGAGAATATGTTCAGTTTCTCGGACATGCGCGAGGATCAAAATGTGAGGTTGAAACCCAACTTGTGATTTCAGCTGCACTAGGTTTCGGCGCGGAACAAGAGGTGCAACAAGCGCAAAGCCTTGCAGACGAGGTTGGCCGTATGCTGGTAGCGATGATGCAGAAGTTGCGGAATTAATCGCCGCTCTTCTACTCCCTACTTTTTCGGCTTTTCCTCCGGCTTCGCCCCTTCCGGCGCCGTAATATCCTGCCCCTCATAGAGAATCTTGACCGTCGCCCCGAACTGCTTGTAGTCGGTGTATTTGATCGTGTCGCGCATATGCACGTCCTGGGACATGTAACCTGCGCCGCCGCTGAAGTGCAGAATGCCTTCGCCCTTGGTGTAGACCGGAAACCAGTAGTGCCCGTCCACCTGCTGCCGCCAGGTCATGAAGGGAGGGTGCAGATCTTCGTTGTTCTTGCGCGTGTCGTCGGGAACCATTCTGCCGTTCGTCACCACAATCTGCAAATCGGTCGCGTCCACCCAGATGCGG
>JAATFE010000418.1 GCA_015655365.1 Terriglobales bacterium | reverse complement strand
CTCGCAGCCGTGCTGTACGCCGCAGCATTGTCGATCGCCCCATTCATCGGTCGCCAGATCTGAACATCTTTTCCGGCGACGCGGAAGCGCGTGTCGAGATGCACGGGCGAGTCGGACTGGTTGGCAACGAAATAGATTTCGGCGTCCGCTGTGTGGCGGTGCACCCAAACCGGCGGGTTGTCGAGCGAACTGCTCGAAGCAAAGTCAGGCGCGCTTTTGAGCCGCGTGAGAATCTCATCGAGCGTCAGGCCAGAGTATGTCATGCCTTTGCCAAAGCTGTGCTGATTCAATGTCACACCGTCCATGTCGCCCCACAGATCGGCGGCGAGCGATTGAACTTCGGCGTCGGCCTCCGGGTAGTGCAACAGGCTCGGCGAGCGGTCGGGCCGTGGGCCAACGATTGTGGCGCCCGCAGCAACAAGATCGTGCAACTTATGCAGCACCTCGGGCGTCATCTGCGTCGACGGCGGAAGAACTAGCAGGCGATAGCTCATCCCTTCGGGCATCGCATCGCTGCCTGCCACGTGGATGCGGCCATCCGCCGCAACGCTCGTGCGATGAAGCAGCACGTCGGTGTTCATCATGTCGAAGTCGTAGCCAGCGGGCGGCGCCGGTTGCAGGCCGTCTCCCCAGAAGGGCATCGTCGAAGGCGCACCTTCGGGCAACAGATAGGCAAGATCCGCCACCGGAGATCCTTGTTGCAGCATGTAAGATGTGCGCGCCACATAGGTCATGAACGGCTTGGCCAACTCGGCCCAGGTGATGTTGCGATTGATATGCGTGCCGACCATGGTGTTGCCGGGCTTGGTGTCTAGCGGCTGCTCCGCCGACGTATGAAAGACCAGCCGATTGACTCCCTGGGCAAACCAGTAGTCCGCAATCTTCTTCAGTGTAAAGGGCGACTCGTACCCGCCGCCGGTGTAGCTCTCGGTCGCCACCAGCGGCTTGCCATAGATGTGCGCAGCGGATGCGGCTCCGCGCACGTCGACATAGTACATCGACTCGGGGTGCAGCGCGCGTACCCAGAACTCCGCCATCGGAATATCGATGTGGCTCTTGTTCAAAAGCGTGTCTTCGGGGATTTCGAGTGCAACGCCCGACGCCTCGGAGTAGGCCTTCATACCAAGTTTGTGCAGTTCGCTGTCCATGGTGCCGTAGAAGTCGTCGGCGTACATGTCGGCGAGGGTGCGGCGGAAGTCCCACAGAAAGCGGTCGCTGCTGTCTGCGCTCTCCACCACGCGCCCTGCCAGCACCGGCAGATATGGCGTGGGATCGTAGCCGCGACGGCGCTGAAATTCGGCGATCATCTCGTCAGTCCAGTTCTGCATTCCCGCTTCCCAACTGTCCATCGTCATGTATTGGACGGTCGAGCCGACCAGATCGCCGAGGTGCTGGCGCATCGGATTCATGTAGCCGGAAAAATATTGCTGCGCATACTTCGAGCTGAGCTTATCGATCTCATACCCGCTGCCCGCCGGTACCGACGGCCGATTCTTGGCGCCGGTCAGCGAGTAGCCCATGCGCAGAATTGTCCAACGCCCCTCGGGCACATCCCAGTGCAGCACGCCGTCCTTGTCCATCTTGCCGGTCAGGTCGACGACGTCGCCGCGCGAGATCTCGGCGGCGGCCGGTGCTTGCGGTGTCGGGACAACGTCGTACACATCCATCAAACTGCCGAATGCGCCCTTATCTTCCCAGCGATTGACGCGCGCATCGGAGTAGAAGATCGCCTCGGTGAGCGCGTATGCGTTGGCAGGAATCGCGGGCCCGCCATGGATCACCGCAGCGGGCGAAAGGCCCGCTCCATCCAACTCGAGGCGAAAGAACTTCGCCGTGGTCGCGGGAAAGGCGAAGGTCCGGATCGACGCTCCGTGGTACCCTTGCGGACCCGGTGTAACGGCGATGACGCGGAAAACCACACCATCGTCGCTGGCCAGAATTCTGCCAACCGGAATTCTGCCTTTACTCCCCAGCGACAGAGCCCGCACCGTATAGGGCGTGGCAAACTCGTATTGCAGCCAGGCTGGGTTGCCGTCCTTCGGTGCTGCGATATTTACTGCCGTGGCCAAGCTGTCGTCCAACAATGCTGCGCCGTCGATCGGTCCTTCATTGGTCGTCGCCTTCGGATGCAGCGAGGCCATCGGCACTTGCTCCGCAGGCGTGCGATAAGCAACCACCGCGCTGTCCGCATAGAAGTGCGGCGCATCGGCGAGTGCTCCCGCGCCCGAGTCGCGCACCGGCCCTTCGTTCGACGGCGGCTGCGGAAGCTTCTCCGCAAACTTCACCGGACCGGCCACGCCGGTTTCGCTCCAGACCAGCTTCTTCATCGCCATCTCTGGTTTTACCCAGGGTCCGCCCGCCTCGCTCCATCCGGCGCAACTGAAGATCGACATTTCAAGGTCAAGCTGCTTCGCGAACTCGGCGGAGTGGCGCACCGCGTGATACCACTCCTCGGTGCCGAAGTGGATTTTCGGCTCGACCACCTGGCCGTTGCCCGAGGCCACATCGACCAACTGAAATCCGCCGATGCCCACGCGCTTCATCCACTCGATGTCCTTGGTGATGCCACTCTCCGTGACATTGCCGTTGGTCCAATGCCACCAGGTGCGCGGTTTGGCGGAGTCGGGCGGCGCGAGGAAGCCCTGTGCCAGCGGATCTTGCACCGCAGTGGCTTTTGGCGAAGAGTTGGCAGCACTCTGGGCAAAGGCCGCGCACGCGGCGGTAAACGTTATCACGGCGACCACAGTCAACACCATTGCTTTGCGTGTGCGTGTCATTGATTCCTCTCAGGACTTCTTCGGAGCAGGCAGCGAGCCGTTCGCCCGCTGCAATGGAGTGAGCGAACGGCTACTGCTCTGGTTGCAGATGCATCCGCAGAAACTTCAAATACACATCCCAATCGGACGGCACCATCCCGTGCCCGCCATCGTGCATGTAGTAGCTCAGGTCGCTAAAAATCGGAACCTTCGCCCCTGGCCACACATCGGTTCCCAGATCCCGCTTACCCAACAGCCTGTACACCGGTCCTGCCGCAACGGCCGCAAGAAACTCGCCCTTGGGATCGGACCAGCCATCCGTGTTTCCCGTCTGCAACAGCAGGGGCCGCGGAGCAATCAGCGTCACCAAGAGATTGGCGTCCATCGGAGCCGTATCCGGGAAGCCCGCATACTTCGCATAGTTTGCCGCGAACTGGTAGGGGTAGCGCGTCGGCGCCGTCAGGTGCGCAATAGTCTCGCCGTAGTTTCTCCGGCTCAGCGCCGCGCCGCCCTCGCCGGAGCAGCTTGCGATGACTGCGGCAAAGCGCTGGTCGTGCGCTCCGGCCCACATCGCGGTCTTGCCCAGCCGAGAGACGCCGTGGATAGCAACGCGCTTTGCATCGATGCTCGGGTCTGTCTCGAAGTAGTCTTCGACGCGGCTCATGCCCCAGGCCCACGCAGAGATCGATCCCCAATCCTCCGGCGCGCGATCAGCCTCGCCGGTTTGCCCAGGCTTCGCGTAGCGCGCACGGATGCCGTTGGGGAATCCTTCCGCATAGTCCGGATCGACGTCCCCATAGTAGAAGGTCGCCACGCCAATGCCCGCATCCAGAAACGGTTCGACGCTCAACCGGCCGAAACCCCGGCCAGCCGGCGGGTCAACCAAAGTATGCGTTTTCTGGTCCCACACTTTTTGCGGCTTGATTCCCGGATCGTCTACGGCGTTCTGGATCGCGCCAAAGTTGATGCTGAAGAGCATCGGTACCGGTTTCTTTGCCGCTGCGGGAAGATAAATCAGAAGATGAATTTCTGGCCAGGCCGAATCCTTCGAGAGGCGGATTGTGACCTGCTTGCGAATCGCCTTGCCATTCAGCGCCAGCGTTCCCTTCTCGGATACCTCGAAGCTCTCGTCCGCGGGCCTTCCCGGTGCGACCCCATACTGCTGCGTCTCAAAAAGCTTGACAATTTCCGGACGCCGCTTCTCGGTCCACGTCTTCGCATCGCGCACCGGGCTTCCGTTGTTGAGCTTAAGCGGGTCGGGCAGCG
>JAATFE010000214.1 GCA_015655365.1 Terriglobales bacterium | reverse complement strand
TTTCCGGCGTCGGCAAAACGGCGGCAGAGATCGATCTGGCGCTCAAAGCGGGCATCCTGCAATTCAACGTCGAGTCCGAGGCTGAGCTCTCGCTGCTCGCCGCTCGCGCCGCCAAGCTCAAGCTGAAGGTCCACTTTGCCCTGCGCGTGAATCTCGATGTCTTTGCCGATACCCATCCCTACATCTCCACCGGCCTGCGCGAGCACAAGTTCGGCATCGACATCCGCCAGGCTCTGCGCATCTATCAAAGCGCGGCCCGCAAGCGCTGGCTCGAGCCCTACGGCGTCAGCTTCCATATCGGCTCCCAGATCCGCTCGGCAACTCCCTTTGGCGCGGCCATGCTGCGGGTCAGCAAGCTGGTCAACCAGCTCAAGCGCCGGGGCATTGAGTTGAAGGCCGTCGACGCCGGCGGCGGCCTGGGCATCGACTACCACGGCGGCAGTTTCGACGCCGCGGCCAAGGTGAAGGAATACACCGAGGCCATCAACGAATCGCTGTCCGGTTTCGAAGGCAAGCTCTTGATGGAGCCGGGCCGTTTCCTCGTGGCCCAGGCCGGAGCGCTGTTGGCGCGCGTTCTCCAGGTCAAGAAGAACGGCAAAAAGACCTTCGTCATCACCGATGCGGCCATGAACGACCTGATCCGTCCGGCGCTTTACCAGGCGTTTCACGACGTGGTTCCGGTCAAACCGCGTGCGGGTCGGGCCCAAACCGTGGACGTAGTGGGCCCGGTCTGCGAAACAGGCGACTTCTTTGCCCACGATCGCAAGCTGCCCCCCATCGAGCCCGGCGATCTGGTTGCGGTGCTCGATGCCGGAGCCTACGGCATGGCGCAAAGCTCGAATTACAACACGCGCCTCCGTCCTGCCGAGGTGCTCGTTGGGGGCACAAAGTCTCGCCTCATCCGCCGTCGCGAGACCATGGTTGACCTGCTGGCGCCGGAGATGCTCTGACCTTTTTGCATGATATTTGTCCAGAGTCAGAGGTATGATTTCTGGTGAGGTCGCAATGGAAGAGCGCATCACAATCGAGCTCGGCAAGCGGTCCGGCCAGCCTTGCATCCGAGGGCTACGGATCACGGTTTGGGATGTTCTGGGCTGGTTGGCGGCCGGAACCGATGAGAACCAGATTCTTGTCGACTATCCCGAGCTGGAATCCGCCGATTTCCAGGCCGTCTACGAATACGCCGCGCGCGTCGGGCGGCGCGTCACCCTGTGAAGCTGCTCCTGGATGAGAATTTGTCGCGGCGGCTCATCCAGCGTATCGCGGAGTTTCTAGAAGATCCCGAACGCGCAGTCCTCGTCTTGCGGCCCCAATAACCGCCCTTCGCCTCACGCCGCAATGCTGAAATCTGTTCCTCTGCCACCCCATCCTGATAAGGTGATCCGCAGAGGACTCTACTCATGCAAATTGGAATGCAGGCGGTGTGCGCCTTGGCCGTTGCCGGTCTTGTGTTGGGGCTTTCCGCACCTGCCCATGCCGACTCCCTGACGGTAGCTACGGAACAAGGCAAGGTTCAAGGCAAGGCCATCAACAACGGCAAAGTGAAGGCCTTTCTGGGGCTGCCTTACGCGGCGCCTCCGGTGGGCGATCTGCGCTGGAAAGCGCCCCGGCCCCCAGTCCGGTGGAAGGCCAAGCGCGATGCCACCAGGTTCGGCGCGCATTGCGCCCAGGGACGCGTTTTCGACGACATGGTTTTTCAGGACGGCGCAGCCAGCGAAGATTGCCTCTTTCTCAACGTCTATGCCCCGGCCAACACAACCGGCAAGAGCAGGCTTCCGGTCATGTTCTGGATTCACGGCGGCGGCTACTCGGGCGGCGCAAGCTCCGAGCCGCGCCACAACGGCGATTTTTTGCCACTCAAGGGCGTAGTGCTGGTCACCATCAACTACCGCCTTGGAGTCTTCGGCTTTCTCGCTACTTCCGACCTGGCCAAGGAAGCCCATGGCGAGGCCGGGAACTACGGCCTGTTCGACATGGTGGCCGCCCTCGGCTGGGTCAAAAATAACATCGGGAGCTTCGGCGGCAACCCGGCCAACGTAACCATCTTCGGCGAGAGCGCTGGCTCCTTCGCGGTCAGCACGCTGATGGCGTCCCCTGCCGCGCGCGGTCTTTTCCACAAGGCCATCGGCGAAAGCGGCTCGGCCCTGGGCAGCGGCCCGGACAACCAGACCGTCGCCGAGCGGGAGCAGGCAGACAACAAATGGGTCGACTCGCTGGGCGTCAAATCCCTCGAAGAACTGCGCGCCCTGCCCACCGAAAAGATCCTCGAAACCGCCAGGACCAAGCGCGGCGGATTCAATCCGGTCGTCGACGGCAAGGTTGTCGTGGAACCCGTCGCCGAAACTTATGCCGCCGGCAAGCAGGCCCATGTGCCGCTGCTGGCTGGCTGGAATCGCGACGAAGCCGGCTTGGGCGCCGGCACCACCGTCGAAGAATGGAAGGCCCGGGCAAAGGACCTCTTCAAGGATCGCGCCGAGGAGTTTCTCAAGCTCTATCCCGGCGAAACCGACCAGCAGGCAGCGCGCTCGGCGGCCGACTACAACGGCGACGCCTTCATCGTCTTCGGCACCTGGAAGTGGGTTGAGGCGCACCGAAAGACCGGCGAGTCCGCTGTCTACCGCTATCGCTTCGAGCTGCCCGCCCTGCCCAGTAAATACCATCCCGGAACCGCCGTCTTCCACTCCGACGACATCGAATACGTCTTCGGCACCCTCGACACGCGTCCCGGAGCAACTATTCGTTCCGAGGATCGCAAGATGAGCGAGCAGATGATGAGCTATTGGACCAACTTCGCCAAGACCGGCGATCCCAATGGACCGGGACTCCCCGTTTGGCCGAAATATGGCAAGACAAATGAGCTGATCCACCTCGACAGCACCATTACCTCCGGCCCGGACGCTTTCCGCCCCCGCTATCTGTTCCTGCTGAAGGGAATGCCGGGACCTCGTTTCTGATTCAATGCATTTTATCCATGACGCAGAAAGGCCGCCCGAAGGCGGCCTCTCTTGCAAGCGTTTCTTACATCGCTCAAGCAAAAACTTCTACTGGCTAACCCCGGCTGCCGAAGCAAACGCCGCGGACTGGCTGGCGGGCAAGGTGTTGATCGGGGTCGGGTCCGCGAACGAAGCGCCCTTGGCGTTGATCGCGCCGGAGTAATCCGGGCCCAAGCCCAGCTTCTTGATGGCCCGCGAGTCGGGCATCAGTTTTGTCTGCCATCCCTGGTCGGCCTGATACTTCTGCATCGCAGCCATCGTGGTCGCGTCCCACTTCCCGTTGGCTTCGCTATCCAGGTAGTGCTCGCGAATCAGAGCCTGCTGAATCTCCGTTACCCGGGCCGGGTCAATCGACTGCTGCCCGTGCAGTTGGTGCACCTTCGGCGCCCGCGAGGCTCTGGACCCCTTGGCCGTCAAAGACGCCTTCGAACCGCGGCGCGCCGTCGACTTCTGAATCCCTCGACGCTCCGTGGAACTGGAAGCCGCCGACTTGTGCGACAGGCTGCTGTGGCCGCTGGTGGGCGCCCGATGTATATGCGAGGCAAATGCCGGCAAGACGATCAGTGCGGCAGAAAGCAAGAATATTGCACTTGTTCGAATAGAATGCACGCTCATACCACCTTAAGAATTTGCGTTCCCGGGTCCTCCGGGGAGTGTAATGGAAAGCCGTCAAGCCTGCCAAGGACTTTTTTTATTTTCTCTAATGAGAAGTCTATCAGTTTGTCGGGAATCCGCCCAATTCCGAGCCGCGGCGGATTCCCGATCTTTCTAGTCTGATATCACCGCACCGGGTGGCCTCTCCTGTAAGGAAAAGCCACCCGGTATCGGTCGAGCGAACGGAAAACGACGAGAAACCGCTCTCGACCTACTCCAGAGGTCCGCCGACGATGTTGATCCCCTGGTCGGGATGACGCGGATCCATGATCTCGAAGACCACATCGTCGCCCGGTTTCAGTTTGCTCACCACAGCATCGAACTGCTCCTTGGTGCCGGTGGTCTGCTTGTTGATGCGGGTGATGACCAGGCCGGGCTCAAGACCCTGCTGCAAGTCGGCAAACGAGCCGGAGCGCACCGACTGGATGACCACGCCCGAGGTGTGCAGCTTGGCTGCGGTAGCCGCTGTCACCTCGCGCACCGCCATGCCCAGCTTAGCCTCGCTGGCGTTGCCCTTGTCGTCCGGATTGGCCTCTGCCTGCTGCGTGCCCAGGTCGGCAAACACCTTGTCGCGGTCCCCAATGGTGACCGTGGTATCGGCTGGCTTGCCATCCCTCAGATAACCCAGGCGAATGGTCGAACCCGGCCTGCGGCTGGCAATCTCGTTGACGAGGTCGTCGCCGTCCTTCACCGTGCGCCCGTCGATGTGGGTGATAATGTCGCCCGCCTTCAGCCCCGCCTTCTCAGACGGGCCGCCGGGGGTGACCAGTTGCACCAGTACGCCGTTCTTGAAGCCGTAAACGCGATTCACCGCGCCCGAAAGCCCAGGGCGGAACTGGATGCCGATCGAGCCCCGCACCACCTTGTGGCTGGGACTGACCAGATCGTTGTAAATCTCTGCCACGGTGTTCGACGGCATGGCGAAGCCGATGCCCTGGTAGCCGGCCGACTGCGTATAGATCGCCGTGTTCACGCCGATCACTTCGCCGTTCATGTTCAGCAGAGGCCCGCCGGAGTTGCCCGGATTGATGGCCGCGTCGGTCTGGATGAAGTGCTGGAACTGGCCGCTCGCGCCCGGCTGAATGGTCCGGTTCTTGGCCGAGATGATGCCGGCCGTCACTGTCTGAGCCAGCGCAAAGGGGCTGCCGATGGCTTCCACCCAGTCGCCCACCTGCGCGGTGTCGGAGTTGCCCAGTTTCACGGTTGGCAACGGAGTGCTGGTATCGATCTTGATGACCGCCAGATCGGTTGCCTTGTCGGTCCCGATCACGCGCGCCGGACGGCCCTCGTCCTGGTTGTCCGGGTCGGTCGAGAGCTTGACGTAGATCTTGTCGGCCTTCTCCACCACGTGATAGTTGGTGATGATGTAGCCCTTGGAATCGACAATGAAGCCCGAGCCCAGCGACTCGCGAACTTTTCCGTCGTCCCCACTGTCCTGGTCGGGAATCTGGCCGCCAAAGAAGTGGTTGAAGAAGTCCTGGAAGTTGTTCTGGCCCTGCTGATCCTCGTCCTGATCACCGTCGCCGGGGTTCTGCGGCGTGGATGGCGTGCGACCGTGGGGATTTCTTCGGCCCTTGTTCTCCGCCTGCTTGGGTAGCGTCTGCGTGTTGATGTTCACCACCGCCGGACCCACCTGCTTGGCAATCTTCACAAATTCGTTGGGCGCAACCGAGGAGTTGACCACTTTCAGCGGAGTGGCATCGGAGCTGTCGTTCTGCTTCTCCTGTCCGCGGACCCCATGAGCGGCAAACGAACCGGCCACAATGGCGACCGTGAGGGTGGCAAGCAGAACAAATGCTGAAGCGAGACGGCGTGAGCGGAGCCGTTCAAAAAGCGATTTCATAGGTTCGATGACCTCGTCAGATGTCAGCCCTGCGGCTGGATTGTTCACTGCACCGGTACTAAGTATAGCCAGTCGCGGGGAATCCCGCCTGGCTGAAACGCGATCCACGCACACAATTCCCCATGCGCCTGTTTGGCGCGGGCTGCAATCCCGGCTCAGGCGTCCAAGACTCGGTGAAAGAAGAACCATTCCTTCTGTATAGACGCGCCTGGGTTGAAAGAGTCGCATCGAGCCGTGCTAACATCCGGCATGGATTCCGTTCGGAAGGACCTCATCTTTGTTGCTTTTGCAGCCCTGGGGGCTGTGTTGTCTGCGCCCTGCGGCATAGCCCAGAGTGCCCCGTCTCAGTCTGCGCCCTCTCTTCACGATCGTTTGAACGCCATGATCTCCGACGGCAAAAGCGCCTGGACTCCGGAGCAGCTTGCCGCGATGGCGCAACTGCGCGAAGCCGCCATGAAGGACCCTTACGCCCTGAATGAACTGCGCCACCTCACCGACAACATCGGCCCGCGCCTCAGCGGGTCGCCCCAGGCCCAGCAGGCCGTCGAGTACGTCGCGGCTGAGATGCGCGCCCTGGGCGCCGAAGTTACGCTCGAGAAAGCCATGGTCCCGCATTGGGTGCGCGGCGCAGAAACAGCCGAAATCGTCTCCTGGCCCGGTCAGGCCCCTGGAACTACGCAGAAAGTGGTGCTGACAGCTCTGGGAGCCAGCGTGGCCACCCCCGCTGAAGGACTGACCGCAGAAGTGGTCGTCGTGGATGACTGGCAGCAGCTTCAAGCTCTCCCCCAAGGCGCGGTTCAAGGCAAAATCCTGCTTTTCAATCACAAGTTCGACAAAGAATTGGCAGCCCAGGGCCGCGGCGGCAATGCCTACGGCGGCGGAGTCGTCTATCGGGGCGCAGGCCCGGACGCCGGCGCGGCGGCAGGAGCGGTGGCCGTGCTGGTGCGCTCGGTGGGCGGAGCAGACTATCGCCTCCCGCACACCGGCCTCACCGACTATGAAGACGGGGTCCGCAAAATCCCCGCTGCCGCCGTCACCACCGAAGACGCCGACCAGCTCAAGAACCTCACCAGCCAGGGCCCGGTCAAGCTGCATCTCACCCTGACTCCGCAGGCACTTCCCGATGCACAAAGCTACAACGTCATCGCCGACTGGAAGGGAACGGAGCATCCCGAGCAGTTTGTAGTCGTCTCCGGCCACCTCGACTCGTGGGACCTGGGCACGGGCGCCATCGACGACGGTGCGGGTGTCGTGGTCTCCATGCAGGCCATTCACCTTTTGCAGCAGCTTGGCATTCACCCCAAGCGCACGGTGCGTTTTGTGGCCTGGATGAGCGAGGAAGAAGGCTCCGAGGGCGCGGCGGCCTACATGGTCGATCACGCCTCCGAAATGGCGAAGCACATCGGGGCCATCGAGAGCGACTTGGGAGCGGACCACCCGACAGGCATCTACTACGCCGGAAAATCGCCGCTCGGTACCTGGCTGCGCCCTCTGTCGCATGTGCTCGATCCCATCGGCGCAGAGATTCTGGTGCCTACCCCGGAGACCGGTGAGGACATCAACGGCCTCACGGAAAAAGGCGTGCCCAGCTTCTCCCCCATCCAGGACAGCCGCACCTATTTCAACTATCACCACACCGCCGCCGACACCTTCGACAAGGTCGATCCGAAGCACCTGAACGAGAACGCGGCAGTAGTAACAGTTCTGGCCTATGCCCTGGCAGACTCGGACGAACCCGCCCCGCGATGAGGCAAAAACAGGAACAAGGATTTGACTACCGGTCTCGATGGGTAGCAGCCCATCGAGACGCAAATCTTACTCCCTACTCCCCTGTTCCCTACTCCCCGCCTTTGCTGTTATGCTTCCAGCGTTGGGAAAAGCGATTTACGTAAGGGAGCGAGCGGCTATGTGGTTTTTGGGAATGGATGTGGGTACGGGCGGCACGCGCGCCGTGATTGTGGATGCGGCGGGCAAACTGATAGCAGGGGCTTCGAGCGAGCACGCGCCGTTTCGCACCCCCCACCCAGGTTGGGCGGAGCAGGACCCCGAAGACTGGTGGCGGGCCGCGCAGGAGGCCATTCGCGGAGCCATCGCTGCCGCTCCCGAGCCGAAGCAACCCATTGCCGCCATTGGCCTTACCGGCCAGATGCACGGCGCCGTGATGCTCGATGAAAACGGCGCGGTCTTGCGCCCTTCACTGATCTGGTGCGATACGCGCACCCAGCCCGAGTGCGATTGGCTCCATGCGCGCATCGGCTACGAGCGGTTGATCGAACTGACCTGCAACCCGGCGCTGCCCAACTTCACCTTGACCAAGCTGCTCTGGGTCAAGACGCATGAACCGGAGATTTTCGCCAAGATCCGGCACATCATGTGCCCCAAGGACTACGTCCGCTACCGTCTCACCGGCGAGTTCGCCATCGACGTGCAGGAAGCGTCGGGTACGTTGCTTCTTGACGTGACGCATCGCTGCTGGTCGAAGGAAGTGGCCGAGGCTGCGGGGATTCCCGAGAGTTGGTTGCCCAAGGTCTACGAATCGCCCGAAGTTTGTGCCCGTATCAGCGAAAAAGCTGCCGGGCTCACGGGGCTGTCTGCCGGAACCCTCGTGGTTGCCGGTGCAGGCGACCAGGGCGCGGGCGCCGTGGGCATGGGCATTCTTCAGCCCGGTTCGGTTTCCGCCACCATCGGCACCTCCGGCGTGGTCTTCGCCGCGACAGCCGCCCCCACCAAGGACCCCAAGGGCCGCTTGCACACCTTCTGCCACGCCGTTCCCGGCCTGTGGCATGTGATGGGCGTGACCCAGTCGGCAGGGCAGAGCTTTCGGTGGCTCAAGGAGACCTTTTTTGCCGGCCAGGACTACGACTCTCTGACCGCTGCTGCAGCCAAGATTCCGGCCGGCAGCGAGGGACTGGAATGGGCGCCTTACCTGTTGGGTGAGCGCACCCCGCATCTGGACCCGCTGGTGCGCGCCGCTTTCGCCGGCATCGCTAGCGATCACACCGCGGCCCACTTTATCCGCGCCGTGTTGGAGGGTGTTGCCTACTCGCTCGAAGACACATTCACGCTTTTTGCCGAGCTGGGAATTCCGGTCAAGGCGATCCGGCTTGGTGGTGGTGGAGCGCGCGGTCCGCTGTGGCGCAAGATTCAGGCTGGCATCTATGGGCAGGCTGTCGAAATATTGACCGCCGAAGAGGGTGGAGCCTTTGGCTGCGCACTGATGGCCGGTGTGGGTGCGGGTCATTGGGCCAACCTGGACGAAGCCTGCGCGCAGGGGATCGAAGTGGCACAGCGCATCGAGCCGGATCCCGCCGATCTGGCTGCGTACAAGGTCGGCTATGCCCAGTGGCGCAAGCTTTATCCCGCGCTGAAGAGCTTGCGGTAGCAGCGAATCGGCCGTGGCCCGATAGGGCTCGGTATACAGCAAGAGCGGAGATGCGTTAGCCTTTCATCTTGTTTAGGATGAGCATGAAAGGGGCTTATGCGTCTCCGTTTTTCTTTGCTTTCATCGATATTCTTATGCGCCGGACTGGGTTC
>JAATFE010000375.1 GCA_015655365.1 Terriglobales bacterium | reverse complement strand
GCTGCTGATCCGCTTCAGCACCTCGTACGGCAGCGGCGTCCAGTCCGCCGTCATGCCGTCTTCCGAATGCACGGCCCGCACCGCCGCCGTGTACGCATAGGTCCGCTGGTCGCCCATCACGCCCACGCTCATCACCGGCAGCAGCACGGCAAAGCTCTGCCAGATCTTCGAGTAGAGCCCGGCCGCCTTGATCTCCGTAATCACAATCTCGTCGGCCTCTTGCAGCAGCGCCACGCGTTCCCGCGTCACCTCGCCCAGAATCCGCACCGCGAGGCCGGGCCCAGGAAACGGCTGCCGTCCCAGCACATCCTCCGGCATCTCCAAGTCGCGCCCGATCCGCCGCACCTCGTCCTTGAACAAATCCCGTAGCGGCTCGATCAGCTTCAGCTTCATCCGCTCCGGCAGCCCGCCCACGTTATGGTGGCTCTTGATCGTCTGGCTCGGCCCCTTCACGCTGCTCGACTCGATCACATCGGGATAAAGCGTTCCCTGCACCAGCCAATCCACGCCGCCGGTTTTCTCGGCAATGCGGTTCGCTTCGTCGTCGAACACGGCGATGAACTCCCCGCCGATAATCTTCCGTTTCTTTTCCGGCTCCGTCACCCCGGCCAGTTTGCTCAGGAACCGCTCGCTCGCGTCCACGGCCACCACGTTCAGGCCCAGGTTATCGCGCATATTCTTCTGCACGCTGAGAAACTCGTTTTTGCGCAGCACGCCGTTATTTACAAAGATGCAGGTGAGCTGGCTGCCGATGGCCTTGTGCACCAGCACCGCCGCCACCGACGAGTCCACGCCGCCCGAGAGCCCGCAGATCACGTGCCCCTTGCCGACTTTTTCGCGAATGCCCGCGACCGTGGATTCGATAAAGTGCGCCGGGGTCCAGTCGCCGCGCGCCCCGCAGATGGCAAAAACGAAGTTCTTGATCAGTTGCGGCCCCAGCGGCGTGTGGTGCACCTCGGGATGGAACTGCACCGCCCAGATCCGCCGCTCCTCGTTGGCGATTCCGGCCAGCGCGTTGGAGGTCACCGCGGTGCGATGAAAGCCCGCAGGCAGTTCCTGCGCCTCGTCGCCGTGGCTCATCCAAACTTGGATTTTCGGCGGCAACCCGGCAAACAACGGCGTCGAGTCGTCCTCTATCGTCACTTCGGCGTGTCCGTACTCGCGCTTGTCCGCCGAGAGCACCTTGCCGCCCAGGCTGTGGACGATGAACTGGAGCCCATAGCAGATGCCCAGCACCGGCACGCCCAGTTCCAAAAACTTGGCGTCGGCAGCCGGCGCATCCGCGTCGTACACCGAAGACGGCCCACCCGAGAGGATGATCCCCAGCGGCTGCAAGGCCTGAATCTGGCTGAGAGGCGCGGTGCAGGGCAGCACCACGGAGAAAACGTTCTGCTCGCGAATACGACGCGCAATCAGTTGCGTGTACTGCGAACCAAAATCGAGAATGACAATTGTTTGGGTAGCCACATCTCAAGTGTTTCAGGGCCGGGGCGGGATGTAAAGACAGCCCTGCCGTCATTTTTCCGCTGGCATTGGACAGAGCGGGTATAAGATTTTTCCAGCAGCGGTACCTCCATGCGCGTTATCGAAGATGTTCGCCAAATCTTGCAGGATTTTCTTGCACCCGAGTTGCGTGAGATCCGAGGTCAGTTTGCAGCCATTGATAAGCGCCTAGATGCGATGGAAGAGGTAAACCGGATTCGCTTCGAGGGCACGACCCGCCGCCTCGAACAGATCCAGCAGTCCTTCGCCTTCGATAAGCGCATCTCCACCCTCGAAGCCGGCAAACAGCGCTCCACCTAGGTTTCGCGTCCTACCAAATTCCGGCCCTCTGGAACTTGTTCCAGAGGGCCGACATCGGTTTACGGCAGCTTCCGCGCCTCCGCTTCCGCATCCCAGTGGTCCGCACCGGCCAAAAACATCTTCGGCTGATATTGCGCGGCTTCCTTGGCGCCTAACTGATGCGACCACGCAACGCGCCCCGCCGGATTCGCTCCCGGCCCGGTGCTGTGGAACTCCGCATAGAACGCCAGCGGATCCCCCGCCGTCTTGCCCCACGCATTCCATCCCTGCGCGATCACATCCGCGGAGAGCTCCGTGTCGATGTACACCACCCGGGAATAGGGACGCCACGGCCGTCCAAGGCTGGTTACCGCTCTCGCGGAGACTTCGGGACTTGCCCCCGCCATATGTTCAATCCCACTCGTCACCTTGCTGTTGACGATGACATACCCGGTGGTTTGATCGGGGGATGTCCGCGACTGGGCCGTCAAGTGGCCGGGGCCGTTGGCGTGAAGCTCAGAGTGGTCGAAGACCGCCGTGGCATTGCCGAAAATGAAGTCGACTCCGCCCTCGATGTACGAATCGAGATAGTATTGGCGTCCGTAGTCGGCAAAAAGCGTATCCTGGTATCCCATAAAGCGGCAATGTTTGAAGATGGAGCGAGCCGCGCGCAACGCCACCGCCACGGCCTGCCCGGCGTTGCCCGCGCTGTTTTCAAAGGTGAGGTTGTCGGCCTCGAAGCCCTCGCCATTGATCTCGACGGCTTCCGTAAAAAAGGTTCCGCCAGCCTGTTTGGCGTTGAGGCTGTTGGTAATCACCACGTCGGCAGGCGATTTCCCCATGCCCAGCAAGGTGATGTTGGTGTGGTTCTGGGTCACTATCACCCGTTCGCGATAGGTGCCGGGCGCAATCTCGATGTAGACGCGGCCCGCTTTGCCGTCCGGCCCGATGCCGGCGAACGGATGGTGGTCCATCGCCATCTGAATGGTGGGAAACTCGCTGGTGCCTTCGATGCCCGTCTTCACATCGGGCGAAACGCGAACATGCACATCCTGCGCGTAGCTCATCGCGGAAAGAATCAAGACAGAAAGAATCAAACGCATCTGCATGGAAGCCCTCTTCTTATGGTGCCAAAGCCGATCGATAACTTGCGCCATCCTACAACACCGCGGCAGCCTTTTGATTGCCTCCCTCCCCTGCTCCGTGCTCAAAATCCCCCCTACAGCGGTTCTCGCCGTGATAGCCTCCTAAGCAACGCAGCCTAAACCGATTGGGCTGCTTCAACCTCAATTCAGGCCTCCATCCAAAGGCGTTTGCAGCGCAGTTGGACTGGGCCCACTGTTTTCAAGAGGACATTCCATGAATAGTTTCCG
>JAATFE010000290.1 GCA_015655365.1 Terriglobales bacterium | reverse complement strand
TCCGTATCCCAGGTAGCGGCGAGGGCAACTCCGCCGGCGTACGCGGTGGTGGGTCCCCAGGTGCGCACGCCTAAGGAGGCGTCCGACATTTTGAGACGGGGCAGGCCGATGGAGTCCTCGGAATGGGTATACATGTTGTCCACGCCGCCCAGCAACTCGATTTTTTGTTCCAGGGTGAGCTTGGACATCATGGCGTGGGCTTTGGCTTCAAGCGCGGGAGAATCCGGCACGGGAGCTTGTGCGGAGGCAGCCAGGGCGCAGCCAAAAAGGGTCGAAGCGAGGCACGCGACCCCGAAAGAGAAAATCGTTTGAGTAGTGGGCTTGAAGGTTTTTTTCATCGCCCCGAAAGGCTATCGCATTTGTCCTGCCGGTGTACACATTTTTCGCTGGCGCATCCAAGGGGATGCCTGCGGGAGTGCGGCCAGTCGGGGTTACCGGAGAATCGTCACTGTGACCCGAATCACAGGCCGGGGTGAATAAGGTCACTGATTGCGCCTGTAGGGTGGCGCAAACTCGGTATCCATTGGGCATGAAATCGGGAAGGGCGCCAGCGGGCGTCGGGAGGAATCTATGAGCTTTGCAACCGGATTGAAGACCATCGTAGTGGCTGCGGCCCTGGACGGTCGCTCGGAAGCTGCTCTGGAGTACGCCCGCAAGCTGGCCGCAGCTTATGGGGCGCGCATCGTTCTGGCCCATGGCCTTGACCCAATGGACTATGCGGCCGTGAACAAGGTCCCCGGACAGGTTCTTGAAGGACTTACGGAAGAGGCGCGGACGGTGCTGGATGAATTGACCGCCGGTTTGCTTCGCGAAGGCATTCCCAGCCATTCCGAAATCCGCCAGGGCGCGGTAGCCAAGATGATGGTCGATGTGGTCCGGCAATACGACGCCGGACTGATTGTAGTTGGAACCAAGGGAATGGAAGGTGCCGGGCCTGTGATTGTGGGCGCGGTAGCCGAACAGTTGGTCCGCTTGGCGCCTTGCCCGGTTTTGGCCGTGGCTGCGGACTGGAATGCGGGCGAATTTCGCCCCGCTCCCGGCGGTCCCGTGCTGTTGGCGATGGAGCGCAATGAGGCTACTGCGGCCGCGGTTTCCACGGCCTGTTCACTGGCGGAGAAGTTTCACCGTACCCTGCTGGTGGTGCACGCACGCACTGGCGCCGAGGCTTCGGCAGATCCTTGCGCCGCTACAGCGGAGGAGTTCGGCATCAAGTCGACCGAGCTCCTTGCGGTGCGCTGCTTGGTCAAGGATGGCAATCCGGCGGAGGTGGTTGCCGAAGCCGTTGCCGAAGCCCATCCCAGCCTGCTGGTAGCCGGAGTGAAGCGCACCAGCGAGACGCCCGGACCACACGGCACTGCTTTTGCCCTGTTGGCCAGCTCGCGCGTACCGGTGCTGTGCGTTCCACCGGAAGCGGCGAGCCAGGAGCCGGAGGCTCACATGCCAGTGGGCACCCGTTAGCGCCGTTTCGGCGCGAAAAAGTCGCGATTTCGTTGGCTTTAAAGAAGAAGTAGGAGAGGCGCAAGGAGTGATCCGGATCAGCCTCTCAGAATTCTGTTTTTCTGGAGCTTTTTCTGAAGCTGTTGTCTTTTGAGGGATTTGGATATGAACACACCCCCAGATCCGCATCATCAAACGCATTCGTCAGGGACCAGCCGGCAGGTGGTTTGTCGATACCAACTACCGCGGGACTGGAGCCAGGACGATGACTAAGGGAGAAGTAGCCATGCAACCTGAGGCAAGAGTCAGGCGAATGGATGCCGTCGCCGCGCACCCGCTAGCAGAGCTGTTGCAGTGCCCTCCGGCCACCGGAAGCCTGCTCAACGGTTCGGCCGAGTGCATCGATTTCGATGCCGGCGAAATTGTGTTTCGGCAGGACGAACAATGCCGCGGCCTCTATCTGGTGGTTTCAGGGCAGTTCCTGCGCAGGGCAGAGCGGCTGGAGAGCCGGCTGATCCTTGGCCCGGTGCGCGCCGGGGATCTGGTGGATCTGGCCACCACCCTGGGGGACAGCCATCATACCTGCACGCTGGTGGCGCAGACGCCGGGTTCGGTGCTGCTACTACCCATGGAAGCGCTGAACGAGGCCTTCGAGAAGTATCCGCCGCTGCGTATGCGGTTGCTGGAAGAGCTGGCGCGGGAGGTCTCCCGTGCCTATAACGCCTGTTGCTCGAACAGGATGGGGAAGACCCGGAGAAGGAGCTCCAGCCCCCCAGTGGCTTAGTGAAGATTTGCCTTGACAAATTTCTGTGACGGGCCATACAGCCCGCAACGGAAATTGACAGAAAATCCCTGCCTGATCCCTGAAGAAAGTGCGCTATACTTCAGTTTCAGCAGCGGAAAAAGTATGGCATCTTTTCATTCCCATCGCCCCCCGGAAGACTGCATAAACTGTGAGCATCGCCATCTGCGGATGTTCTGCAATCTCACACCAGAGGCACTGCGGGATTACGACGGCATCGGCATCATGATGAGCCATGCGCGTGGCGCCAAGCTGTTTTCAGAAGGCGACCCAGCGCGCAACGTCTTCATTATCTGTTTCGGTCAAGTCAAAATCTCGTCCACCTCTCGCGACGGCAAGACCATGATTCTAAAGATCGCTGTTCCTGGCGACGTGATGGGTCTGAGCGCCGTTCTTGCCAATGTTCCGCATGAAGTGACCGCCGAAGCCATCGAGCCCTGTCAGGTGAAGACTGTCCGCAAGCAGGAATTCGTGGATTTTCTCGGCCGCCACGGAATCGCCAGCATGCACGCGGCGCAGTCGCTCTCCGGTGAGTACCTGACTGTCTTCCACGATGCCAAGCGGCTGGCGCTCTCCGGCTCGGCGGCAGGCCGGCTGGCACGGCTGCTGCTCGATTGGGGACGCACCAGCGCCAACGGCAAGCCGGAAATCCGCTTCACCATGGCTCTGACCCACGAAGAAATCGCCAATATGGCGGGGACCTCACGCGAAACCGTAACCCGGCTGCTCAATCAGTTTCGGCGCGATGAGTGGATCACCATCAAGGGATCGAGCCTGACTATCGTCAAGCCCGACCAGCTCGAACGGCTCACTGCTTAACGATGAGAGCGGGGAGCCGGTAATCGTTGGAAATTGGGATTGACAGAAGCGTCGCCCGGACGGGCCGCTGCGGCACAATCGACGTGCGTCTCGTCCCCGAATACAGGGGTGTCTTATCGGCTTTCGGAGAATCGCTATCTCCGCAGGAGCGCCTTGAGTCGCTCGGCCCAGGTGGGCACGATCGGGCACTCATAATATACCTGGCGGTTGAGAGCCATGAGCAACTGCACGGCCTTCAACTGGCCGTTGTCCGCAGACAAGGGCCAGCCCTGGTGGATGAGTTCGTCGGCCAGGTACTCGATAGCGTGGCCCAGGATCTTGAGCGCATGTCCCGCTTGTGGGGTGATGCGGCGGCGACAGGGGCGCAGACTAACGGCGGACCCGCTGGGAACGGAAACAGGAACGCGAAAGCTAGTAGCGGTAGAGGCTGCCATGCTGTTCATCCTCGTCCTGTTTTTCGGCATCCGCAGGTCACTTTTTCAGATTACTAAAGTATTAGATTCCGTTCCGGGACTGTGGGTTACCCCACACATTTTGGGACTTGGCGGACGACGTACGGGGGGCCGCGGCCTGGGAGGATAGAGTGCGCCGGGGCAGGCCATTGCGCTGGAAGACGATCTGCCTTGACGGGATGAGGCTGAAAACCTAAGCTCAATCCAGCATCCTGTTTGGCCGGAGCGGTTGGACGGTGGACAGAGTGAAATCCTACTGTTTTTTCAGGATCGGGTGACAGTGATCCCCTACAACTGGCAGTACCTTCCGCTATTGATGCAAATTGTTGCCGCGTTTGGGCTTGGAGCGGGAATGGTGGCCGCTTCGTGGTTCGTGGGGCAGCATCGCAACACGGTGACCAAGCTAGCGCCCTACGAGTGCGGCATCGAGGCCGTGGGCGATGCCCGGGGGCGCTTCAGCGTGCGCTTCTACATGGCGGCCATGCTGTTCATTCTGTTCGACGTGGAAACGGTCTTCATGATGCCGTGGGCGGTGATCTACCGCAAACTTCCAGCGATTACCGGCTCGCGGCTTTTCGGCTTCTGGGAGATGCTGGTCTACCTGGGCTTTGTGGGTGTCGGCCTCTACTACATTGTGCGCAAAGGCATCCTGAACTGGAGCCAGGACAGGGCGGACCTCTAGGATGAGCCAGACCAAGACATTGACCGGCAAGGTTGCCGTGCTTGAGGGGCTTGCGCAGCATCCTGCGGTGAAAGCCGTGTTGGCCTGGAATCCGCAGGCCTTGACGGACGCCAAGTTCGACCGTGACGAACTCACCCTGACCGTTGCCACCGAGGAGATTTGCGCCGCGGCCAAGGCAGTTCAGCAGGCCGGATACAACTTTTTCGAAGATATGACCGCGGTCGACTGGTTCCCTTCGACGCCACGCTTCCAGTTGAGTTATCACCTGCTGTCGCACTCATTCAAGGAGTACATCCGGCTGCGGGCAATGGTGGATGGAGCCGAACCGTCGATTGAGTCCATGACCTCGGTGTGGCCCGCCGCCAATTATTACGAGCGCGAGATCTTCGACCTGTTCGGCATCCGCTTCGAAGGGCACCCCAACCTGCGCCGCATTTTGATGCCCGACGACTGGGAAGGCCATCCGTTGCGCAAGGACTACCCGGTGGAGGGCTACCGCTAGATGGCACTGATTTCCGATACGCGCATCCTCCAGGC
>JAATFE010000422.1 GCA_015655365.1 Terriglobales bacterium | reverse complement strand
TTCGGCCTTGATACGCTCCTGCTCGGCGGGTTTGATGGAGGCAGGGAAGCTCTTCAAGGGCAGGGCCAGGGGCGAGTCTTCGGGCTTCTGATTGGCCAGTTCCTTTACCTGCTCGAGCGTCTTCTCTAGGATGTATTTGGGCGGCAGGCGGTGGTCTTCCATGCCGATGGACATGCCGGTGCTGGTCTGCTCGAAGGCCTTGGGGATCGCGTGCAGACGGGCGATCCAGTCGTCGTAATCCTTGACCGTGGCGAAGCTGAGCTGCGGCACCAGTTGGGGATAGGTGGTGTGGAAGCCGCCCATCTGGTTCACGGGCATTTCCCACTCCTTGAACTCGGCGGCCTCCTGATCCTCGGCAAACTGGCGCATCAGCAGGTTGCGGCTGATCTTGTCCTGGTCGGTGAGGCCGGCGGTGTCAATGGCCGCCAGGCGCATCAGGAAGCCCTGTTCGCGGGCCAGCATTTCGTTGTATGCCTTCACCGAATAGTCGGAGATCTGGTCGTTGTAGCGCTTGTCGCCCAGCATGGAGGCGAACTCCGGGGAGTGCTTGAGGTTGTCTTCCCAGTAGTCCTGAAAGAGGGCGTTCAGCGCGTTGTGGTTCTCCTGAGCCGTCGTGGCCGCAGCGGAGGCGGGCGCTGGCGCCTGAGCGCGCAGCACGGGGACGAAGGACAGGGAAAGAAACGCAGAGACAGCCAGTGCAGGGAGAGCAAGTTTTCTCAACGGGTCGGGACCTCCAGGTGGAATCGTCTTATGCGTCGAGTTTAGTTCACCGGGGCAGCCGGGACGAAGTCAGGAAGTGCGTGCAGCCTGGGTAATCGCATTTGGAATTTCCAGAGCACTCTCATCGACTTGTCATCCTGACGTTCAGGATGACAAACGTTGCGCGCAACGAGATTTGAAATGCGATTGCCCCGTGCGTGCGGATTGGTGGGCTTGCAGGGCGACGAAGGAGAAAATTCCGTCGGCTTCCAAGTCTGCGAAGGACAGAGAAAGCATGCGACGGGCAGAAATCTCTGGCGGCAGGCCCAGCGATTTCGTCGATACGCTGGCTCAGAGCTGGAAAAAACGTTCAAACATAGGGCGATTTTGCGCGTTTCAGCGCTCTTATTTGCGTAGATTTACGACCTTCTTTTCTACCCTCGATATCAGAAAGGGTGGAGCAATGCGTGAGAGAGAACGAAAGATGGCGCGGAGAGACCTGGATGCAGAGATGCGACCCTATCGGCGCGCGGGAGTGCAAAAGAACCCGACGAATGGACTGCTGCGCGCGGTGCGGCAGGCACTGCGCGTTCCGGTGGCGGAGATCGCGGAGAAGATGGGGGTCAACCGATCGGGGGTGTACGACCTGGAGACAAGAGAGCGGAGAAACACGATCAGCTTGAGGTCGATGTCGCGGATGGCGGATGCGATGGGTTGCAAAGTGGTGTACGGGATTGTGCCGAAGGGCGGGAAGACACTGGAGACGCTGAAAGAGGAGAGGCTGTGGATGAGCGTGCTGGGAGGAAGGACAGAGATCAGAGATCCGGGGGCAGAGATCAGAGAGAGGCGGGGTTAGCGAGTTAAGGGAAAACGTGGCGGCTGAGATTGAAGGGAGTTTGCAGAGAATTATGCGGTTTTCCGGTAGGCTGAGAGCAAACCAAAGCGGACAAGGGTGGAAGGTGGGAGAGAGCCTTCGTGAACCTGTTGTGGCCATCTCCGCGGCGCGCGTGCGCGGGAGGAGAGGCGGCCCATTCCACGCAATTCCGAGATTGAATTGCGGGCGATCCCGGTGCGGGATTGGCCCATGCTCTTTTTCTGCGGGCGAGCAGGTCCGTGGAGCGCTGGCCGGGAAGGTCGGAGAGATGGCCGAAACACTGCCGGAGTTGAAGACAGGCAAGGCAAGCAAGAAAACAGGCAACACAACCAAGAACAGAAAACGGAAACGGGCGAGCGGCGGGAAGGCGTCAAGCAAGGACGGCGTGGAACTTCTGCGCCAGGCGGTAAACAAGCGCCTGGTCCGGGACTCGGAGGTGCTGGCCGACGCGATTTCGGAAAAGGCGCGAAACGGAGACTTGGCCAGCACCAAGACAATGGTGGGGCTCGCGGCGGGCAAGAAGCCGCTGCCAGATCTGGAGAAAACGCGGAGCGCGATGCGCTTCGTGCAGCGGTTGGCGAATGAACCGCAGTGGCAAGGGAAGGAAGAGGAAGAAGAGGAAGTGTGAGAACGGAGGCTCATTTGCGTGGCACCCCGGGAAGCAAGGACGCTTCCTGGGGCGGCGCGGACTGGATTCAAGGGCAGGGTTTTGGCGTCAACAGAGAATCATGTGTAGGCAGATCGAGCGAACAGTTGACGACTTTTCGGGGACTATCCTTGGTCTGGAAGAGTGAGTTGGCGATAATGCGCTCATCGAAGGTCCACAAGGCGGGTGCTCAGGAACCGATGCTGTGCTGGCTTGTGGTCACTGTTAAACTCCCGTCTTTGTGATTGATTCGATTAGCTTCAACTTTATCCCGCCGCAACTGAGCACCCGAACTCCATCTCACACGTCAGTCGGCGCTTGGTCTCATCCCAATGCTGGCTGAGATCCGAGCCAACACCGCGGGATCCGATACACCCTGAAAGTCATGACGCGGCGTATACGGAGCCTCCAACCTTGCCGCTTCGTCATCGGTCAGTTTGATGGAGAGCGCGGCTACCGCATCGTCAATGTGGCCAGTTTTGCTCGCCCCTACGATTGGGGCAACAACGACGGGATTGCGCCATAGCCATGCAAGCGCGACTTGCGCGCGGCTGACTCCACGCTCACTGGCTACTGCACCCAGCGCCTCCACAATGGCTCGATCGCTTGTCGCGGTGGCGTCGTAGAGCATGTTTGCAAAGGGGTCAGATTCGGCGCGGGCTGTGGTCTCGCCCCATGGCCGTGCGAGTCGGCCGCGTGCCAGCGGACTCCAGACCATTGTGCCGACTCCCTGATCGGCGCAGAGCGGCAACATCTCGCGCTCTTCCTCACGGGCAAGCAGGTTGTAATGATCCTGCATCGACACGAAGCGGGCCCAGCCATTCTCCTTTTGTAGATGCAGCGCCTTACTGAATTCCCAGGCCGGCATCGATGAAGCGCCAAGATAACGCACCTTGCCCACCTTCACGAGATCGTGGAGAGCCTCCAGTGTTTCCCCCCACGGGGTTGTCGGATCGGCGCGATGAATCTGATAGAGATCAACATAATCGGTGCCGAGCCGGCTCAGGCTGTGATCGATCTCCGTCATGATTGCTTTGCGTGACAGTCCCGCGCCATTGGGACCGGGACGCATCGGATGGCGCAATTTGGTCGCGATGACCACATCGTCGCGCTTGGCAAAGTCCTTCAGGGCGCGGCCGAGAATCTCCTCGCTCGATCCCTGCGAGTACATGTTCGCGGTGTCAAAGAAGTTGATGCCGGCTTCGACAGCGTGCTGAATCAACGGACGGCTCGCTTCTTCGTCCAGGGACCAGACGGGATGTCCCCGCTTCGGATCGCCGTAGGTCATCGCGCCAATGCAGACCGGCGACACGTCAAGGCCTGTATGGCCAAGTTTCACGTATTGCATGGATGCTTCCCTCCTGCTGTTAAAATCGGAGAGTTCTCCGATTAATGCAAAATCAGTATAACCGGAGAGCTCTCCGATTGGTCAAGGGGCCTACATGACTGAAGAAGAAAAGCTGCGCGCCGATGCACGGGTAAATCGGGACAAGATCCTAGAGATTGCGCGCGACAAATTCGAGGCGGAGCCGGATGTATCGCTCAATGCCATCGCCAAGGCCGCCGGCGTCGGGCCTGGCACGCTGTACCGTCATTTTCCGAGCCGTGAGGCATTGGTGCTTGGTGTATATCACAAGGAAATCGAAGCTTTGGTCGCGCTGGCGCCGGCACTGACCGCCAAGCACCCGCCGCTGGTGGCATTCCGCCGCTGGTGCGACCGCCTGGCTCGTTTTGGCAGGATGAAGCACGGGGTTGCCGCGGCGCTTCACGCAGCGATGGCAGATAGCGATTTCGAACAGACCTATTGGCCAATGGTTGGTGCCATTGAGCACTTGCTGCACGCAGGCGAGGCGTCAGGAGATTTTGTTCCGGGTACCGATGCCGAAGATATTCTGCTGCTGCTTGGCTTTCTGTGGCGCGTCAGCCCCGATCCGGCGGGGGAGATGCGCACGAAACGGCTACTCGAACTCATTATTCGCGGGGTGCACGTCCGCTAATCTGCCTCTTCGCCAACAGAGC
Organism: Terriglobales bacterium; assembly: GCA_015655365.1. Taxonomy (GTDB): domain Bacteria; phylum Acidobacteriota; class Terriglobia; order Terriglobales; family Acidobacteriaceae; genus Telmatobacter. The sequence goes on along the minus strand of JAATFE010000422.1, from coordinate 914 downwards.
GTCAATGCTGCGAGACTGCTAACAATATGCCGACCTATGTTCAGTGAATCAGACGGGACGAATTTCAACTGTTGACATCAGGGCAATGCACTCATCCAGCGTGCGTCGTTGACTGCGTCTCGATTGGTCCTGAAATACGCCGCAGTGTTCGGAGGCCTTCTCGGAAACCAACCCGGCCACAGAACTCACGATTTCAGTCGAAGAGGCACCCTTCGGCAGGCTCAGGGCCACCCATCTTCAGTGGTTGTTTTCACTTCTCCCGGCACCTGGGCTACCCGCCATCAGTTTCCAACGACCAGTACCTGGAAACTGCCGGGGACTGGAATGGTTTTCAATTTCCCGATTCCTCCGGGTTTGCTTAGATCTACACCGAGAGCATTGCTGACCAGATAGATTTCGCCGGTACCCGGATTCACCGCCAGGGTGCGGGCTTGCTGGCGCGTGGGCAATTCCTGAATCGTCGAGTAAGTTTCGGTGACATGCTGGCGAATGACGGTGAGGCTGCCGTTTCCGCTGGCAGCAAAGAGCAGGTTTCGGTCGGGATCGTAGGCGAGGGTATCCGGAGGTGCGCTGAGCGGCAGAGAGGCCAGCAACTGGTTGCGCCGCATGTTCCACACGATCAGCTTCATGTTATTGCAGGCTGCGTAGAGGCGGTCCAAGCGACCGTCCACGGCCAGTCCCCTGGGTTCGGTGCAGGCAGAATCGAGGAAGTAGATATCCGGATGATTGGAGGCGGCCCAGGCAGCGGTGGCTTTGTCGCTGGTGCCGATGTCGCTCCAGTCCAAGGTGGAGTCGCTTCCGGCTTGCGACTGAAGCATCGTCGCGACCGTGTGCGCATTGACGCGGAGCACGTAATTGCGATCCGTCACGGCGATGAAAAGGCTTCCCAGGCCGTCGTTCAGCGCCGCATCCAG
>JAATFE010000100.1 GCA_015655365.1 Terriglobales bacterium | reverse complement strand
TTTCTTCGTCGGCGCGGGCGCAACGCTCAGAAAGGCCGACCAGCGCAGCTCCGGCGGCAATGGCGCGGCCTGGGCTTTGGCGATGGCCAGATCCGCCGTCTGCTCCACGATCCAGTCGAAGTTGGCCTGGCCCACCGAGGTCAGCTCCGCGTCCGGCGCGGGGTTCATGAAGTCGATGGCGTAGGGAACGCCCTTTTCCACCGCAAACTCGACCGTATTCAGGTCGTAACCCAGGGCGCGGCAGAGCTTCACGGCGTCGCGCTCCATGTGCTTGAGCAGTTTGTTGCCGCAAGCAGGCGAGCCCTGCACATAGCGGTCGGCGTGCGGCCGCAAGGGATCGTAGGGCATCACCCGGACCTTCTTCTGGCCCACCACATAGCAGCGGTAATACTCGGTGAAATCCACGGCCTTCTGGTACATCATGCACAGCTCGCCGGACTGGTCGTAGGCGCGGAAAAACTCGTCGCGATTGTGAACGGGGTAAACGTCGCGCCAGCCGCCGCCATCGATGGGCTTGAGATAGCCGTGCTCGCCCACATAGGCAAAGACCGCCTCCCAGTCGAGGGGAAACTCGAGGTTGCGCATGGAGCGGTCGGTGGTGCCCGGCGGTAGCTGCTTGTGGGGCAGGATCACGGTGGGCGGCACAGCCACGCCTAGCTGCGCGGCCAGCGTGTAGTTGAAAAATTTGTCGTCAGCCGACCACCAGAAAGGGTTATTGACGATCACCGTTCCCTTGAGGGCGGCGTGCTTGAGAAAGGCGCGATAGAAGGGCACGTCGTGGGAGATGCGATCGACAATCACCGCGTAGTTGGGAGCCTTGCCGAGCTGGACAGCGCCGGTTTCAACAAACTCGGCGCGCAGGCCGTCGATGTTCCGCGCATTGATGTGCTCGACCAGTGCGCCGGGAAAACTGTTTTCCACGCCAAACAGAACGCCGATCTTCTTCATGCCGTCTTTCCCTCCAGGGGATGAAGCCATGCGTGCTCCGCACGGCTACAGTGTACGGCAGATAACTGAGGTAACCGCCAGTTTAGGGGAGTAACGAAGGAGTTACCTGGGCGCGCCGATTCGCCGCGGACGGCGCAAGCTATCCAATTGACACTGCATTCATTTCCGTTTCACCGAGGTGTGAAGAAGCAACTGTAAGCTCCCGCTCATGAGGACAACACACATGAAGAGCAGGATCCTTCTTTTTGCAGGCCTCTTGATCGCATTCTGTGGCATTTTCGCACGTGCGCAATACGAGGATGGGAGCCTGATCGGCTCCATTCACGACGCAACTGGCGCGGCGGTGGGAAGCGCTGTCGTCACGGTTACCAACGTGAACACCGGCAACGTCATCAGCACCACCGCAAACAGCTCCGGGGACTACGATGTTCCCTCGCTGCGCGTTGGCATTTACAACATTGAGGCAAGCGCGCCAGGCTTTGCGCCGGCCGAGGCCAAGAACATCACCGTCTCGGTGGGCGGACGTCATCGCATCGACCTGACGCTCAAGGTGGGCCAGGCCAACGCCACCACGGTCGAAGTCACCGACGTGGCCTTGCAGCTTGAGACCGAAACCAGCCAGCGCGGCCAGACCATCACCGAGTATCAAAGCGAGGCATTGCCGCTGGTCAGCCGGAACTTTTCCGACCTGGTCAACTACGTCACCGGCACGCGCCCCGCGCCGGCGGATGCGACCACCACGGCGGTCACCAGCCTGACGCGCGCCGGATCGTTCAACGTCAACGGCCAGCGCAGCATGTTCAACGACTTCATGCTGGACGGCATGGACAACAACGCCTATGGCGAGAGCAACCAGGGCTTCGACAACCAGATCATTGCGCCGCCGCCTGACTCGATCGCCCAGTTCGAGGTGGTGACCAACAACGAGAGCGCCGAGTATGGCCGCTCGTCCGGCGGCACTATCAACGTCGCGACGAAAAGCGGCAGCAACCAGTTCCACACCACGCTCTACGAATTCCTCCGCAACACCGACTTGAACGCCTTCGGCTACATCAAGCCGATCTCGATCAACGCGGTCACCGGCGCGGTCTACCCGTTCTTCAAGCCCATCTTCAATCGCAACCAGTTCGGCGCAAACTTCGGCGGCGCGATCATCCCCAACAAGTTCTTCTATTTCGTCGATTACGAAGGATTCCGGCAGACGCTGACGCCGACGGTGACTGGCACGGTTCCCACGACCAACGAACTCAACGGCCAGTTGGCCGTAGCCGTCAAAGATCCGTGGAGCCCAAACGTCATCATTCCCGCGGGTACGCCGTACACCAATTGGCCCGCGCAGGCCAAGACCGACGCCGACCCCACCGCCCTGCTGATCGCCAAGCTGTATATGGGTGCGCTGCCGGGCAATTGCACGGTGACCGCCGGCTTGCCCGGATCGGGCGTGGCTACCAACGACTGCGCTTTGAACCAGACTTTTACCGACCACGCCGACAAGGGCGACCTTCGCCTGGACTTTCAACAGAGCAAGAGCAGTTCCTGGTTCCTGAAGGTCAGCGATCGCAAGGAAGTCGGCAAGAACTATAACCTGTTGCCCGAGCCGATCGATATGCAGACCAACGGGCACATCCTGGTTCACGACGAGCAGGTGGCGCTCGGCTATACAAACCTGATCGGTTCCAACAAGGTGCTCGACGCGCGCCTTGCGCTCTCCGGGACCAAGGCCGGCAAGTGGACGTTCGCAATCGGCGACACCTCGTTCCCCACCAGCAGCATCCCAGGGCTGCCGAACATCGCCGGCATCTCCGGCGGACTGCCCTCGATGTCGATCTCGGGCGGCTTTACGGCCTTCGGACGCCAGAGCACCAATCCGCAGTGGCAGAACCCCTCGCTACTCAACCCCAAGGTGAACTTTTCCTGGGTCAAGGGCAGGCACTCCCTCAAATTCGGCTATGAGTACGGGCATGTGTGGCAGGAGATCGAGGATTCGAATCCGCTCTACGGCTCCTTCGCTTACAGCTACGGCTACAGCGTGTGCCCGAGCATTGGAACGCCCGCAGTGCCTGTGTACAGCAATTGCCCCAACATAACCAACCAGGGCGACACCTACTTTGCCGACTTCCTTTTCGGAGCAAGCCGTTCCTACTCGGTGGCGACCTACTACATTGCCCACGTCAACCAGAGCATGGACAGCGCCTATGCGCAGGACGACTTGAAAGTCACCTCCAAGCTGACCTTGAACCTGGGCCTGCGCTGGGAGTACGGTTCGCCGTGGACGGAGCGCAACAACAATATCTCGAACTTCGACCCGGCGAGCGGGACCTTGCTCACCCTTCAGAAGGGCTACACTGCGGCCAGTTCTCCGCTGTGCGGCACGGTTGCCTGCATCGCCCCCTACAGCGGCAGCGGCGTCTTCGGCAAGAGCCTGGTTCATCCCAATCTGGACGACTACTCGCCGCGCGTCGGCTTTGCCTATGCGTTCACCCCCAGCATTGCGGTCCGCGGCGGCTACGGCACCAGCTTTGTCCACTATTGGCGCGCCGGTTCGGGCAACAACATCGCCATCAACGCGCCCTTTGCGCTGTATACGTCGGTAACCAATCCGAACACC
>JAATFE010000040.1 GCA_015655365.1 Terriglobales bacterium | reverse complement strand
ATTTCTGTTACAACCCAATCCCTCCCGATCAATAACTTGGTCGATTCCACTTTTCCAGGGAACCATTTCGCCTCCGCCGGGGTCCAAGAGAGTAGCATTCGTTTTGGTCGGTCCGAGGAGACCTCATGCGCCGCTACCTTGCAGTTTTCTGTCTTCTAGCTTTCACGCTAACTCTTTCCGCACAGACTCCGTCAGCGCCCAAGTCAAGGTTAGCCACCCCGCAGGGGGCGCAGTTAGCCCTACCGCAGGGGGTGGTGAAGGACCTGCCCGTTCGAAAAGTCGTTCTCTACAAGAATGGCGTGGGCTACTTCGAGCACGCAGGCACGGTCATCGGCAATCAGCGCGTGGCCATCGACTTCACTTCGTCGCAGTTGAACGACGTGCTCCAGTCGCTCACGGTGCTCGACGAGGGCGGCGGCCACGTTGCCGGGGTCAATTACAACTCCACCACGCCCATCGAGCAGCAATTGCAAAAGCTGGCCCTGGGGCTCAAGGATTATCCAGCGGCAATCGCTGTCTACCAGGCCATTCGCGGCCAGCGCGTGGAGGTGACCGGCGCGGGCGCTTCCCTGACCGGCAAGCTCGTGAATATCGAGTTCCGCAAGGAGACCGACAAGGCCGGCCAGAGCTCCGAAGATCATTACTTTCTGATCGTCGTCACCGATGCGGGAGCGCTGCGCACGGTGCAGTTGACCGATGCTCTTTCCGTGCGGATGCTCGACCCGGCCCTGCAAAAGCAGTTTGCCAATTACCTCGAGATCATTGCCTCGGCGCAGAATCAGCAGGTGCGCCACTTGCAGTTGGAAGATCGCGGCGAGGGCCAGCGCCAGTTACGGGTGAGTTACATCAGCGCAGTACCGGTGTGGAAGGCGACTTATCGCATGGTCTTTCCGCGCGTGGCCAATGGCAACGCGACGGTGCAGGGCTGGGCCGTGGTGGATAACACCGTGGGCTCGGACTGGGACAATGTGCAGCTCTCGCTGGTGGCGGGCGCGCCGCAGAGCTTCACCCAGCCGCTTTCGCAGCCGATCTACTCGTACCGCCCGGAGATTCCCATCGCCATCGCCCGGCAAAATGCGCCGCAGACCCATGAGGCAGCGATGATGCCGGGCCTGATCGCAGGAAATGCGGGGATTTCGCAGAACAACGAGATGCGCGCGAAGTTGGCGGCGCCAGCGCCTGAATCCTTTGGCGTGGCCGGGATGTTGGGCTCAGGGTCCGTCACTGGTGGCGGTTCAGGCGGTGGTTTCTACCATGTGGGCAGTGGTATCTATCGTCCCTCCGATGCCATCCAGGCGGGCGACGTTTCCACCAACGCCTTCGACGACTTCTTCCAGTACGCGCTGACCCAGCCGGTCACCATCCACAAAAACGAGTCGGCCATGGTGCCAATTCTCCAGCAGGATTTGCCCGCCGAGCATGTGACCCTGTGGAGCGCGCGCGAGCAGATACCGTTGCGCGCGGTGTGGCTGGAGAACAAGTCCAATCTCACGCTCGATGCGGGCAGTTTCTCTATCTTCGAGAGCGGCGAGTTTGCGGGCGAGGGCTTGCTCGATCCCATTCATCCCGGAGAAAAGCGGCTGCTCTCCTATGCCGCCGATCAGGCAGTGAAGGTGCATCGCGGCGGCTTCGCGAACACGCGCACGTTGCACCACGTTGCGCTGCACGAGGGCGTGCTGGTGGAGCAGACCAGCGAGGTCACCGAGAACACCTATACCGTGAGCAACGCCGCCACGGAGGCGCGGACGGTGATTGTGGAGCATGCCCGTTCAGTCAATGCGGAACTGGACTCCGAGCCCAAGCCCGCGGAGACCACGGCCACGGCCTACCGCTTCAAACTCGCGGTCGAGCCGCACCAGTCCGTCGATCTGCATGTGGGCGAGCGCGCCCTGCTTTCGGAGAAGGTTGTGATCGACCCGAGCCAGGACCGCAGCGGTTTGCTGGTCTCCGTCACCAAAGCGGCGCCGGGCCTGGAAGAAAAGTTGCGCCCTCTGATCGACGCGGAAACCGCGCTCAGTGGCCTGAATAGCAGGATTCAGGAGATCGAGCAAAAGGAAGAGACGTTGACCGCCGACGAGGCGCGCGCTCGCGAAAACCTGACCGCGCTCAAGGGCAACGATGCGGCCAAGCGCTTTGTGGAAGAGTTGAACCGGGCGGAGGATGAGTTGCAGGCGGCGCGGAAGCAGGCTGCCGATCTGAACCAGCAGAAGCAGTCCGCCGTCGAAAAATTGAACGCGCTGATCGCTGGCCTCAGCTTCGACTGGGACGTGACGGCGAAATGAGGGAATAGGGAGTAGCAAGCAGCGAATAGGAAATCGAAAGTGGGTGCCCCACCTTCACCGCAGTTTCATCGCGGTTAAGGTGGGATACCTCTATCTACAGCTTTTTAAAGTCTTCGCCAATCCAACCAAGAACGTCTCGGCGTCCCAGACCAACCCTGAGCCTGTCGAGTACAGCAGGGAAGCCACAAAATCTCGCAGTCTACTCCCTGTTCCCTGTCTTACCCTTTGCCTGTCATCGCGTAGAGAATCACCTTGGCGGTCGAGTCCTCGTCTTCGTGCGACGAGACCATCAGGTCATAGAGGTGGGGATTGGTCCAGCACTTGCCGAAGTACTGTTGCAGGTACTTGGCCCGCTCTTCGTCCACGGTGCGGACGCGCGTCTCGGCGTTGGCGCCCTTCTCCAGGCGGTCGCGCAGGCGCAGGATGCGTTCCTTGTAGGGGGCGTAGACAAAGGCGTGAAAAACGTCCGGCTTGTGCTGCAGAATGCATTGCGAGCCGCGGCCCACAATCACGCAATTGCCGTCGGCATAGGCCTTCTCGACAATCTTCTGCGAAATCTTGACCATCTCTTCGGCGTCGAAAACGGCATTTTCGCCCAGTTCGATGCCCGCGGCCAGCGCCGCCGAGCGCATGGCCTGCTGATTGATGCGGCGCAGCCATGAGTCCACATGCTCGTCGTAATGGCGAACCACGTTCTTATCCACATGGGCCGCATAGGCGATCGCATCGATGATGTCGCGGTCCAGCAGCTTCCAGCCGAGCCATCCGGCAATGGTTTCTGCGATTCTTCCCCCGCCGCTTCCAAACTCCCTGTTCACTGTCAATAACCGGTATTCCACGACTGCCCCCTGCCTTTGGTTGAACTACTTCTGTCCTACGGTTCTTTGCAACTCGGCGCGAGCCGTGCTGCGCTCCGCCTCTGCCTGAAAGAGTATAGCCTCTGCCTCGGCAAGTTGCCCTTCGGCTTCCTTCAGCGCCGAGGGATT
>JAATFE010000435.1 GCA_015655365.1 Terriglobales bacterium | reverse complement strand
TTTCAATTCAATGCATCGACTGGTCTGAACCGCTCAGACTTTACACCGGGCACGGTGCGATGTTGAGGCAGCGTGTCTTTCCAGCATGTCCCGGAGTGGATGGGATTCGATCTCAGCCCCGTGCATTTGTTGTTGAGACTCATTCGCAGCCAGATTGCGTTGGAAAGGGGTCGGCCCGATGGTTGGAGTAACGAGGAAGCCCTTTGATACCGCCGGTTTTCTTTCGACAGAGGGACCGGGAAGAAGCATTGTTCATCGCACGGCGCGGCAGATCTACTTTCTCCAGGGCGGACCAGCCGACTCCGTGTTCTATCTCCAAAACGGTCATGCAAGGCTCACCGTCCTCTCTAAAAGAGGAAAGGAAGCGACGGTCTCGATGCTTGCCCGTGGCGACTTCTTTGGCGAGGAGTCGATGGCCGAGGCAGAGACGAGCCGAACGTCAACTGCCTCAGCCGTTTCGACCTGCATGGCGCTCAAAATCGAGCGCAGGGAGATGGTCCGCGTTTTACACGATGAACATAAGTTCTCCGAGTTCTTCATGAAGTTCATCCTCAATCGGGGCATCCGGACTCAGGCCGATCTGGTCGACCAACTGTTCAACTCCAGCGAAAGGCGATTGGCGCGGACCCTGCTTTTGATGGCCGATTTCGGTCAACCGGGCGAGCCGGAGACAATGATCCCGCCGATCACGCAGGAGACCCTTGCCGAGATGGTCGGCACCACCCGGTCGCGCGTCAGCTTCTTCATGAATCGCTTCAGAAAGCTCGGCTATATCGATTACAACGGCCGCATCCACGTTCACCGGTCGCTGCTCAACATGGTTCTGCTGGATGCGCTGCCGGAGGAAAACGCATCGCGGCCCAGGCTTGTCGTCCCCCTGCCGGAGCCCGCGCCCACCGCCAAGTGAGCCAAGCAGGAACTGGTTCTCGGTCTTGATTGTTAGAACTGAGCGCAGAACGGTAACCCACAGGGAGATCGCATGTCGTTTGGGATTTATGCTGCCGGATTCGCAATCCTGATCGGCGGGCTTGCCTACGCAGCGCATCTGGTGTACATGCTTTCGCATGGGATTGCGGTGGAAGCGATCATTTTGGCGGGGTCGGGATTTTGCCGGGCGTGAAAGCCACGCGCCAGAGAGATTCTTCCAACTGAGCCGTTTTGCCGTTGCGCGTTCCCAAAAGCGGCTTTCGTCGCTCAGGTGAAAACGATGTTTGCCTTGCACTGTGCCAGAAAAGCCACATAAACTAGAGAACAGATCTATCTAATAGCTGTCCTCCGCGCGGCCAGACAGAACTGGTTCGTCGGGGAGGGCAGCGTATTTTCCGGCTCCGCGCAACGCATTCCATTCACTTCCACTTGAATGCGACTTGCCGGAGAACGGCAACCCCTCGTATCATCCTGCGAGAGACAAGCGGCGAAAGAGTTTATATGAGCGAAACCAAAGAACAACCCAGTCTGCGCATCAAAAGCAGGCTGATGTCGGCCTCGGAAATCGAGCGCACCCTGGTGCGCCTGGCCCACGAGATTGTTGAAAAGAGCAACGGCAGCACCGATTTGGCGCTGGTAGGCATCAAGCGCCGGGGTATTCCCCTGGCCGAGCGGCTGGGCAAACTGATCTCGGGCATCGAGAAGCACCCCGTGGATACCGGTATGCTCGACATCAAGTTCTACCGCGACGACCTGAGCACCGCCGGGACTCGTCCCATCGTGACGCCAGGAGCCATCGGTTTCGACATCGAGGGCCGCGACGTGGTGCTGTGCGACGACGTGCTCTACACTGGCCGCACGGTGCGCGCCGCTCTGGACGCCTTGTTCGACCACGGCCGCCCGCGCCGTGTGCAACTGGCCGTGCTGATCGATCGCGGCCATCGCGAGTTGCCGGTCGAGGCCACCTATATCGGTCGCCGGGTGCCCACCAGCAGCCGCGAAATCATCGAAGTCAAGTTTCAGGAGATCGACCACGACGAGCAGGTTTTGCTCGTCGAGCGGGAAGACTAGTAGTAGACGCTGCTTCCGGCTTCTGGCATTTTGTCAGAAGCTGGAGGCTTGAAGCTGATACTCTCAAACCGGACCGGAGCCCGGTGCTCCGGTGTAGACCTCGCATGAACCTGACCGCACTCCCCGTTCGCCGCCAGTTGAACACGCCTCCCGTCGCTGCCTCCCCGTTCCCACACAACCCCGGATCGCTTCTTTCGGTGGAGGACCTGAGCTTGGAGGGCGTGAGCCGCATTCTCACCCGCGCCACGGCTCTCGAAAACGAAGACCCGCTGGTCCGGACCCGCATCCTGGCCAAACGGCGCGTGGCGCTGCTCTTTTACGAGTCCTCGACGCGCACCCGCACCAGCTTCGAGCTGGCCGCCAAGGGCCTGGGCGCCGATACCACGCTGGTGTCGAGCCTCTCCTCGAGCATCGAAAAGGGCGAGTCGCTGAAAGACACCGGCCTGACGCTGAAGGCACTGGGAGCGGAGGCGATTATTTTGCGCCATAACTCCTCCGGCGCCTCGTGGCTGCTGGAGGATGTGACCCGCCTGCCGATTCTCAACGCCGGCGACGGGATGCATCAGCATCCCACCCAGGCGCTGCTGGACCTGCGCGCCCTGCTGGCGCACCTGCGGCCTGGGCTTGAGACGGTAACCGCCGATACGCTGGCCGGCGTCACTGTGAGCATTGTGGGCGACATTCTGCACAGCCGCGTCGCCCGCTCCAACATGCTGCTGCTGCCTCGTCTGGGCGCGCGCGTGATCCTGTGCGGCCCCAGGGAACTGTTGCCTGAGCTCGCCGCCAATGCCGGTCCGGGAATCTCTGTCGAGCGGGATTTCGAGGCCGCGCTTCGCCTGTCGCAGGCGGTCATGATGCTGCGCATCCAGGCCGAGCGCCTAGCCGGTTTGCAGGTCGATCTCGAAGAGTACAAAACGCGCTACCAACTCACTCCCCAGCGGCTGGCGGCACACGCCCCTGCGGCCTTGGTGCTGCATCCCGGCCCCATCATCCGCGGCCTGGAGCTGACCGCCGAGGTGGCCGACGGGCCGCAGTCGGTGATTCTGGAACAGGTACGGCACGGCGTCGCCATTCGCATGGCGGTGGTGGAACGCGCGCTGACAGCGGCATTGCAAGAGGGAGGCCGCGCATGACGGCACTGGTGATTCGCGGAGGCTACCTGGTGGATCCCGCAGGCGGCGTCGACGGCTTGAAGGATGTGTTGCTCAAGGATGGCAAGGTGGCCGAAATCGCCGCTCCAGGCAAGCTCAAGCTGGCCAATGGAGCCGAATCTCTGGACGCCACCGGCTTGACCCTGGCACCGGGACTGGTCGACATTCACGTGCATCTGCGCGAGCCCGGCCAGGGCTACAAAGAAACCATTGCCAGCGGCACAAGGGCAGCAGCCGCGGGCGGATTCACCTCGGTTGCGGCCATGCCCAACACCGCGCCGGTAAACGACTCTCCAGAGACCACCCGCTGGATGCTGTCGCCCGAGCGCGGCGCTGCCATTCGCGTCTTTCCCATCGCCGCGGCGACGCGCGGCTCGAAGGGCGATGCGATCAACGACTTTGCCGCCCTCAAGGCAGCCGGAGCCGTGGCTGTCAGCGACGACGGCAAGCCGATCCTCAAAGACGGCGTCATGCGCGAGACCCTGGCCGCGGCGGCGCGCGTGGGCTTGAGCGTCATCCAGCACGCCGAAGACACGCGCATGACCCAGGGCGCCAGCATGAACGCCGGTCCCATGGCCTTCAAACTCGGTCTGCGCGGCATGCCCGCGGAAGCCGAGTCCAGCATTGTCGAGCGCGATATTCGCCTGGTTACCGAACTGCGCGACACCCGCGTCCATCTCCACATTGCGCACATCTCCACTGCCGCGGCTCTGGCTGCCGTCCGCCAAGCGCGGCGCAGCGGACTGCGCGTCACCTGCGAAGTGGCTCCGCACCACTTCCTCCTCACCGAGGAGCATGTGGGCCTCTATAACACCAACGCCAAAATGTGCCCGCCCCTGCGCTCTGCCGCCGACCGCGACGCCATGATCGAGGCCATTTTGGACGGCGTGGTGGACGCCATCGCCACCGACCACGCGCCTCACGCTATCCACGAGAAGGAAGTCGAGTTCGAGAACGCGCCCAACGGCATCATCGGCCTTGAAACCGCCTTGGGCCTCTCGCTGCGCTGGCTCCATCGCGAGTGGAAGATGCCCCTCGGCCGCGTCCTGAGCCTGCTCAGCGCCCAGCCGGCGGCTCTGCTGGGCCTCAAGGGCCGCGGCTCCCTGGCCGTGGGCAGCTTTGCCGACATGGTCGTCTTCGACCCCAAGGCCGAGTGGACCTACCGTGCCGCCGAGTCCAAGTCGAAGTCCAGAAACACGCCCTTCGACGGTTGGACGATACAAGGCAAAGTCCGCTGGACGATCAGCGAAGGACGGATCGCCTACAACGCGGAAACCGCATAGGACCCAACTCCAAAAAGTACCGTCGCACCACTTGCCTTTGTGTACCTTTTAAGGTACATTGAATTGGAGAGGCTCGAGCGTTGAACGAAGACGCCAAGAAGCTGATCGTCCACTTCTACCGCTCACACGCGGGGACCGAGCCGGTTCGCGATTGGCTGAGGCGTCTGACAGTCGAAGACCGGCAAGTTCTTGGCCGGGATCTTCGTCTGGTTGAACTGGGTTGGCCGGTCGGGATGCCGCTCTGCCGCCTTCTTGGCGGCGGGCTCTGGGAACTTCGCAGCGGCCTCTCGGGTAATCGCATAGTGCGCGTGCTTTTCTGTGCCGCGCAAGGCCGCATGGTCTTGCTTCACGGCTTCATCAAGAAGACGCAGAAGACACCGCAATCGGAATTGGAATTGGCGCGAGCGCGGCAAAAGGAGGTCTGTTCATGAGCGACAATCCACATATTGGCTCAACCCTGGACGATTTTCTACGGGAAGAGGGCATGCTTGAGGACGCGACCAACTTTGCCGTCAAGCGGGTCCTGGCATGGCAGGTGGAAAAGGCCATGAGCGACGAGGGCATCACCAAGGTCGAGATGGCGCGTCGCATGGGAACCAGCCGCGCACATCTGGATCGGTTGTTGGACCCGAACAACGACAAGGTCCAACTCGATACCGTGCAGCGGGCTGCTGCCGCCATCGGCCGCCGGGTTCGCTTGGAACTGATCTAGCCCTTGCGCCGGTAAAGGATCTGGAACTCGTATCCGGTGTTGGCAGGGAAGAGGCTCGCCACAAGACGCAGGCGTTCGGCCAGGGCCGGGGCAGCCAGCAGGGGATACTCCCGCTCGCGCAGGTCGTGGTAGTCGAAATCCACCGCCAGCGCCAGCATATAGACGGCCAGCGAATCGGAGAAAGTGGACTCGAAATAGCTGTTGCGCGAACGCTCGTCGATGGCCTTTTGGCCGGCGCGGATGTCTTGAGCGCGGCGGCGGGTCTCCCAGGCGTCCTGGCTGGTTTCGCCGCGGACCTGAGCCTCGGCCTGCGACCAGATCAGAGACGAGAAGCTTTCCGGCACGCCCGCAACCTCCACAAAATTGTGGGCCACGTTGATGAAGAACTCGAAGGCCAGGCCGAAGCGGTCTTCCACCAGACGGGTAGAGAGAAACACCGCCTCGGTAGTGCCGAAGGTGGTGTTGCGATGGCAGATGGCGCGGTCGCCCAAGTCGACCGTATAGCCGGGAGCGATCAGGGTTTCGCCGGTATCGCCAATGGCCAGGGGCACAAAGTAATAGGCGCGGCTGGCTAGCGCGGCTGAAAGCGTGGCCGGCACGGCGCCCACCAGCCGCTCCAGATCCGTCTCGGAGACGCGGGTTTCGCCCCACGCGCCAAAGTGGATTCCGTTGGCGGCCTCGGCTACGGTCACGTGCGCGGCAACCTTTTCCGCGGGCCAAAGTTCGATTTGTACGCTGCTCGACATTGAATCTGTATTCTAAGGCATGACCGTGCACGTGCGTCCCGTCCTAATTTGTGCAAGGCCGCTTCGGCCCGATGGCTGCGCCGGCTGAGGGGCGGACTTTCGAGTTACTTCGTCCATGGTCGTGTTGTCGACGACGAGGGTCAAAACGATGACGGAATCCGCAAAGACTCGGCGGTTTGGCGGGGGAACGATTCTGGGTTTCCCGCTCGAGGGCTTCGGCCTCTTCAGCGGCCTTTTGCTGGCCTTTGCGGCCGCTTTCTTCACCTTCTTCGCCGCCACCACCATCGCCATCTTCTGCCTGCTCGGGTGGAACCTGATCGGCCATCACGCGGTCGACTTTGCCGTCAGCTACCGCTACGTCGGGTTTCCTGCCGGTTTGCTGGTGCTGATCGTGGCGCTGCCGGTCTTCGGCATCGTCTGGTTCCGTGCCAAGATGCACCAGTAAGATCGCCACAGCAGCGGGTGGCGGCCACCGCTGCGGGTGCCCCGCCTTCATCGCAGCATTTTGCGGTTAAGGTGGGATATCGATAGTTCTTTATAAGCTTTTTATGGTTCTCACCCGCATTGCCGACCCGCCCGCCCGCATCTGATTCCGCAGCATTTGCCCGTCGCATCATCGGCGCATCCGGCGCCCCTGCGCTACCATAAAGACAGAATCGGAGCCCCGCATGTTTGTCGTCGTTTGGCAGTTCGAGATTGCTGAAGAGAAGGTCGCCCCTTTTGAAGCCGCCTACGGGCCGGAGGGCGCCTGGGCCGGGCTCTTCCGCACCTCCTCCGAGTACCAGGGAACCGAGCTGTTGCGCGACGCCTACATCCCCGGCAATTACCTCACCATCGACCGTTGGGCCAGCGAAGACGC
>JAATFE010000505.1 GCA_015655365.1 Terriglobales bacterium | reverse complement strand
GACTTCAATCTCGTCTCCGAAATCGCGGCCGATGACGACCCGCTGCAACACCACATGGTCGGCCTGCACAACTGCGGCGCTCATTCCTTCGGAACGGAACAAGAGGGCGTTGACAGGCACGATGAGGGAGTTGGTGGGCGTGGCCACTTTCAAGTGCACTTCAACATATTCGCTGGGCATCAGCACGCCGTTCGGATTGTCCACGTCGACTTCTACGCGCATGGTCCGCGATGCCGCGTCCATGGCGTTGGAGGCCCTGACCACGTGGCCGGCAAAAGACTTTCCGGGCAGTTCGGGAACATTCAATTCGGCCAGCGTGCCGGGGGTGGCGGCGCGGGAGTTGAACTGAGGAACCTGAATATAGACGCGCATCTGCTGGACCGCTGCCAAGTGGAACATCTCTTTGCCAACGCCGTTGCTGCCGGCATTGATGAGATCGCCGATGTCGACGTTGCGCGCCGTGATGACACCGGCAAACGGAGCGAAGATCTTTTTGAACGACTGGGTCTCTTCAAGGCGTCTCACGTTCGCCCTTGCCGCTTCCATGCTGGCGTTCTTCGACTCCATGTCGCCCAATTTCTCGTCGGTCTCCTGCTGGGCAACGGAATCTGTTTTACGCAGATTCTGCCAGCGTTCGGCCGTCGATTTGGCGAGCTTGAAGTCGGCCTGCGCGGTGGCATATTGCGCGCGAGCTTGACTGAGTTGCTGATCGACCTCGGGCGTTTCAATTTCCGCCAGCAGTTGCCCGGCCTTTACATGCGCACCAATATCGACATACCACCGCCGGACATAGCCATTGGTACGCGCATAGATCGGCGTATCCGTGAAGGGCTCCATATTGCCAGGCAACACCAGTTCTTCGGAGGGCGAGCCCAACTTGGGATGAACCACGCGCACCTTGAGCACCGCGTTATCCTCGGTAGCCTTAACAAGGGACGACTCCGCATGAACACGGCTTTGAATTCCACGAATGACCAGCAATATCAAGCACACGGCGGCGACGGTGAGCAGCAGCGGCAACAGCTTTCTGCGCGGCTGCTCCGGCGACGGGTCAACGCCAGGAAGTTGACGATCGGGCATTTCCATCTCTTCGTTCATTGATGTGGCCTCCTACGCGGCAATCTAGGTTATTGTTCGTCCGGTCGTGCAACTTGGTGGCTTTGGTGCAGCAGGCTGAAGACACCGGGGACAAAGAACAGGGTGGCGGCCGTAGCGCAAATCAATCCGCCAATCACGGCCCGTCCGAGCGGCGCGTTTTGTTCGCCGCCTTCGCCGAGCCCGAGAGCCATGGGCACCATACCGATGACCATAGCCAGTGCAGTCATCAGCACGGGCCTGAATCGTGTCACACCGGCTTCGAGTGCCGCGGTGACGGGACTGCCGGTTTCAACCAATCGCTCCTTGGCGAATGTCACAACCAGAATACTGTTTGCTGTTGCCACGCCCATGCACATGATGGCACCCATCAGGGCGGGCACGCTGAGCGTGGTGTGGGTAAGAAAGAGAAACAGAACAATTCCGCCCAGCGCGGCCGGCAGCGCCGTAATGATGATGAACGGATCGAGCCACGATTGAAAATTCACCACCATCAGCAGGTAGACGAGAACAATCGAGAAGACCAACCCGCCGAGCAGGCTCACATAGGAAGCGCGCATGGTCTCTAGCTGGCCGCGAATGATGATACGGCTCCCCGTCGGCAGTTTGCTGCGATTGGCGTCGACGATGCGTTCAAGGTCGCGCCCGACCGCGCCCAGATCGCGGTTGCGCGCCGATCCATAAATGTCTACGACGCGCTGCACGTTGTAGTGGGAGACTACGCCCATTTCCTGGGTGCGCTGGATCGAGGCTACGTCGGCCAGGATTTCGGGCTCTTGCGCGTGGGTCCCGTGAATCGGAGTGTCCTTCAAGTCGCTCAATGTCTGAACGCGATATTGAGGCGTTTGGACCACCAGGTTATAGCTCACGCCGTTCTTCGGATTGAGCCAGTATGCCGGCGTTGTCTGGAAACTTCCATTAAGAGAGATCAGGAGGTTGTTGGCAATATCCTGTTGAGTGAATCCGCCCTCGGCAGCCCTGGTGCGGTCGACTTCAACGTGGAACTTGGGCTGGTCGAAGGCTTGCTGAATGTGCAAATCGGCAGCGCCGGGAACGTGCTGCAACTGGTTCAGCAGGTTGTTGGAAAACACCCGGTTGGCCTCGGAATTCGGGCCGGCAATCTGAATATCGATGGGGGCGGGCAATCCGAAATTCAGAATCTGACTAACCATGTCGGCGGGCAAAAAGGCGAACGTGACCTGGGGATACTGCTGCCGAAGACTATCGCTGAGCATGGCCACATAGTCCTTTGTCGGCCTGTGATGCTCGCCAAGGCTCACCAGAATATCCGCATCCTCGCTGCCGATGGGGGCCGAGTTGCTATAGGTCAGGTTGATAGGACTGATCGGCAGACCGATGTTATCGAGAATGCCGCTCAGATCGCTCGGCGGAATCACCTGGCGCACCGAACCCTCGACCTGATCGGCCAAGCGCGCAGTCTCTTCAATGCGCATCCCGGTCGGTGCGCGCATGTGCAGCTTGATTTGCCCGGTATCTACGTCGGGAAAGAAGTCCTGTCCAAGCCATGGAACAAGAAGGAACAGAACGAGAAAGAAGAGAAGAAAGGCGGGCAAGAACAGCCTTCTCTCCTTTATCGATACTGAAAGCATCGCGGAGTATCCATTGCGCAGAGCTTGAAAACTGCGCACAAAGCCGCGCTGAAACGCGGTGAATGGATTCCGGGAAGTTCTCTCCTCGTGATGGCCTTCGGTGTCGTGCGGCTTGAGAATGTATTTCGCCAACGTCGGAACCAGCGTTCGCGACAGGATATACGACGCCAACATGGCGAAAACCACAGACTCGGCCAGCGGAACGAACAAGTAGCGCGGCACCCCGCTCAGGAAGAACATGGGCAAGAACACAATGCAGATGCAAAGCGTGGAGACCAAAGCCGGAACGGAGATTTGAGCAGCACCGGAAAGAATCGCATCGGTAAGCGGCACCCCTTGTTCCTGATACCGCTCAATGTTCTCAATGGTTACAGTCGCATCGTCGACCAGGATGCCAACCGCCAGGGCCAGTCCGCCCAGCGTCATAATGTTGATGGTTTCGTGGAGCGCGGCGAGAACCAGCAGCGAACTCAAAATGGAAAGTGGAATGGAGACCGCGATGATCAGCGTGCTGCGCCAACTGCCGAGAAACATCAGAATCATGATGCCGGTGAGGCAAGCTGCGATGATGGCTTCGCGCACCACGCCGCTGATGGCTGCACGCACAAAGATCGACTGGTCGGCAAG
>JAATFE010000474.1 GCA_015655365.1 Terriglobales bacterium | reverse complement strand
TGTTTCTAATTTCTCTTGGCTGCTTTTTCCGCTGCATCCTTGGCGCGCGCCTCGGCGTCGAGGCCGCGGGTCGGGTCCTTGTGGAGGAACTTCCGCGAGATGTCCGGCCAGAACTCCTGGAAGATGGAGCCGACACTTCCCTCGGCCGTCACGACGAAGCCGTTGGTGAAGGTCTGGCTGATCCCCGAGTCGCTGGAGGGATAGTAGAGATTCGAGATCCCACCCGAAGCGATGTTGCCCGCGATGTTCGAGTAATTGGGCTCCCATTTGCCGGTGTTGTCGTGCTTGCAAATGACGCTGGCTGCCACGGCATAGAGCAGCCGGTAGCCGGTTGATCCATAGCCCCGGCGGAAGTAGCGGGGGTCCTGATGGAGAAGGGCGGGCAGAATGCCGTTGCCGATCATGCTGCCGTCAAAGGAGTCCAGATAAGCCGCTCCCGAGCGCTCGCCATAGCCCTTGATGCCCCAGGGAAAGCCGACGTTGTCGTGCATGCCCTCATGGTAACCGGCCACCAGGAATGCCATGGCAAAGGCCACCGGATCGGTCGAGGAACGAAAAGCCAGACTCACCTTCTGCTTCGCGGTCAACGAGACGGCATCGCTGCGGTAGGAGATATTGAATGAGGGCAGAATGCCAAGAACGCGCTGCTTCTCCTGCTCCTTGATCTGCTGCGCGGCCTTCTCCTGCTGGCTTGAGGCAGCAGCGGCAGGCTCCGGCGTTGCCGTCTGGGCGCTGGAACTCTCCTGCGCCATCGGAGCCGGCGACTCGACCGCGGCCACCTGGAACTGCGGCTGAGGGGCTTCGGGAACCGCTTCTGCGGCTGCCGGGCTGGGTTGTTGCGCAACGAGAAGAGGGGTAGGCAACGCCAGAAGGGCAAGGCCCATGGTCAGCGTTGCAGGAAAAAGACATGAAGCTAAGCGCATCCGTTCACCAGTTTTGAAATAAGCGCCCGTCTGGCCGGTTCGCCGGGGAAGGCGAATCGAAAAAGTGGGCTGCATTGAGGGTAAACCACCGCCAGCGGCGCATAACGATTCACCGCACGCCAAAGGCCAGGTTTCATTTCGTGTAGACGGTACCTGCTTGTTAGACGCCGTTCGGCCCGCTCCGGACCCAAAGGCTTCCTCTTTGCTGCGACTGGAGCCCTGGCGAAACGGAGAAGGATTCATTGGATTCGGGCTGGGGAAACCGTGTAAAGTGGCTCCACATTCACTCAGGAGCGCACCCCCATGCCCAACCCTGTGGTTCATTTCGAAATTCTCGGCAAAGACAAGGCCTTGCTGGATGCTTTCTACACCAGCGTCTTCGACTGGCAATTGTCCCCCATCGACAAGGACTACTCCGTGGTCAATACCGGCTCAGGGATCGGCGGCGGAATCGGCGCCACCGGGCCAAACCGGGTGCACTCCATGTTCTACGTCGCGGTTGCGGACGTTGAAGCCGCCCTGGTCGCCGTCGAGAGCCATGGCGGCAGAACCGCCTTTGGGCCGCACCCCATTCCCGACGGCGGCGTCATTGCCGGCTTCCTCGATCCCGAAGGCCACCTGATCGGCCTGGTGCAAGGGCCCGAAGGGATGTAGTCTCGGCCCCTGTCCCTTCCGGAAAAGAGCGCACATTGTGCGCACGTTGCAGTATACTGATTGTGCGCACATCGAGGTGAATTATGAGAGGTCCTGTTGCCGAAGCGAGCAAGTTGCGGGCCGAGAACATCAACCTTCGCGTTAGTCGGCGCCAGAAAACTCTGATTGACAGGGCGGCCGACGCTCTCGGCAGAAACCGCTCCGACTTTATGTTGGACGTGGTGTGCCGGGAAGCAGAATCCGTATTGCTCGACCGCTGCTATTTCAACCTCGGCGAAGAAGAGTTCCTGCGATTCACTGCCATGCTGGACAATCCTCCTGCGGCCAATCCCAAGCTGGCGCGTTTGCTCAAGAGGAAGCCCTCGTGGGAACTGTAGCGGACTTGAGTGGACGTCTCACGCCACCGGAAAAACTCAGCGCAAATCACGACCTGACACAATTCAGTTGCGGAGAGCCGTCGCTCGACCACTGGCTCAGAAACCGTGCGCTTCAGAATGATAAAAGCGATGCTTCCCGAACCTATGTCGTTTGCACCGGACGATGCGTTGTTGGCTATTACGCAATTGCGGCGGGCGCTGTGGCGCACACCGAGGCCGCAACGCGGGTAAAGCGCAACATGCCCGACCCAGTGCCGGTGATCCTGATTGGGCGGCTTGCCGTCGATTCCCGCTTTCAGGGCCGGGGACTCGGCGCGGACCTTCTCCGCGATGCCGTTTTGCGCATATTGCAGGCAGCAGAGATAGCTGGGATACGCGCTATTTTGGTGAATGCTATTTCCATGAACGCCAAGAGATTCTATGAGAAATATGGCTTCATCTCTTCGCCCCTCAATCCCCAAACGCTCATGATTACGGTGGCAGAAGCGGTAAAAATACTTGCTCAGTTATAGCGAAACCAGAGTTGGTGTATCCCGAAAGCACTACACCAAAGTCGACGCGACCATCAGGGAGCGGCGACCTTGCACGAAACTCACCGGACCACAGGGACTCTAGTTTCGCTCTAGGCTGAGTTGAAAAATCCCTCACGCCGCAAAGTCGATGAATCCTCTTTGCGGGTCGGTCGAAATCAGTTTCACCGTCACCCGGTCGCCCACGTCCAATCCCTTGAAACCCTCCACCAGCTTCCCGTCTACATGCGGATCGAAGGTGCGGACAAACGTCCCGTACTGGTTGACGCCGGTCACGATGGCGCGGAAGCTCTGGCCGATGCGCGAGTGCAGCACCACGGCGGCGATCCGCTTTTGC
>JAATFE010000353.1 GCA_015655365.1 Terriglobales bacterium | reverse complement strand
GGCATTCCAGCCCAGGTAGACGAACACCCCGACGGCCGCGGCCACAATGGCGTAATCCCACCAGCCGCGCCGCTGATCCTGCTCGCCCGCCTCCCCGCCCGCGTTGGCGCGCAAAACCCTTTGGTAGTCCAACCCGTAGCGGCGGCACTCGCGCTCCACCGCCTCGTTGGTCGAGGCATGTTCGCGCTCCGTGGCGGTTGCCGTGCTCACCGCCAGCGCGCCCAAAATCATCACCACAGAGCCAGCCACCACCAGCAGACGGTGCCCCGCGTCGGCGTGCGCCAGTTCCCCAAACACGAGAGCGCCCCACGCCAGTCCCCAAAGCTGGTTGGTGTTCGATAGCGGAATGGCCCGGCCGATGCCCAGGTACTTGGTGGCGTACTGCTGAAACAGATCGCCGATGACCCAGGCAAACCCGCCTAGAAAGAGCCAGAACAGCAGATGCACGGTCTCCGGCGAGTGAAAAATTGCAGCCTTGGCGCCCCCATCCAGCGTCAGCACCAGCGTTAGAACGGTGCCCAGTTCTCCCAGCGTAAAGACGGTGACGAAGGAAAGCGGGTTCATGCCGCTCAAGTACGCCTTGCGATAGGGGATGTACATCGTTCCCCACAGCAAACTGGCACCAACCGCGGCCAGAACGCCGCTCACCGCACGCCCGGCATGGGGCCCTCCGCCGTGGATGGTGCTGAATCCAAGCATCACTGCCGCCACCACAATGGCCAGCGCGCCCGGCACCACCTTGGCCACATTCCGGCGGCTGGCGCCCTTCAACTCGCCAAACAGCAGCCAGCCCCAAAAAATGCCCACCAGCGAGTTCGTATTCCACAGCGGAAAGGCGATGGTGAGACCCACATCGCGAATCGCGAACACGGTGAGCGTATTGGCCACCGCCCACAACATTCCCGCCAAAATCGCATTGAAAATCAGGTGGCTGTTTACCTTCAGATCCGCGAAGATAGAGCGCGTGCCCTTCAGCAGCGTCGGCACGGTCCATCGGGCCGTAAAAACGCCGGTCACCATGCACAACGAAATGGCGTAGGGCGAGAGTCCGGAGTTGACCAGCTTGGTCGGTGCCTCGGCCGCGCCCAGCCACACGCCCGCCGCCAGTCCGCAGGCCACACCCAGCCCGTGGATCGACCCGAAGCTGACTCCCGATTTCGTTTTCACCGCAGTTGCAGCCATGGCCGCTATCCCTTCGTGACGCTCGAACTCGCCTGCATCAATGCAGCGTAATCAGCAGCGCGAGCCCGATGCAGAAGGTCAGCAAGGGAATCAGAAAATGGCTGTCGGTGAGGATGGTTCTGGCCTTTGCGAATCGTGTCATTTCAGTTCAGTCGATTCTCGCATATCGCAACCAAGCCAGATCGCTCTGCACCCGCCGTTGCTCGAATCTCCAGCCCAAATGCTGTAGGCTCAAAAGAAGAACTCCTGTTAGGAAGCCCACTTTGACCCAGATCCCCACCCCATCGGCCCGTCCCTTTTCTCATCCAGATCCAGAAAGCCCGCTCTGCTGCGGCAAGGTCTCTTTGGAGACCCTGGCCAGGCGTCACGGCACGCCGCTCTATGTCTACTCGGCCGACCAGATCGTCGAGCGCCTCGCCATGTTTCAGCAGTCTCTTGAGGGCCGCGACCATCTGGTCTGCTACGCGATCAAGGCCAACTCGGCGCTGGCGATTCTGAAAATTCTGGCGGATCGCGGCGCGGGTTTCGACATCGTCTCCGGCGGCGAGTTGGAGCGGGTCATTGCGGCCGCTCCCGAGGCCGTGGGCCGGGTAGTCTTTTCCGGCGTCGGCAAAACGGCGGCAGAGATCGATCTGGCGCTCAAAGCGGGCATCCTGCAATTCAACGTCGAGTCCGAGGCTGAGCTCTCGCTGCTCGCCGCTCGCGCCGCCAAGCTCAAGCTGAAGGCCCGCTTTGCCCTGCGCGTGAATCCCGATGTCTTTGCCGATACCCATCCCTACATCTCCACCGGCCTGCGCGAGCACAAGTTCGGCATCGACATCCGCCAGGCTCTGCGCATCTACCAAAGCGCGGCCCGCAAGCGCTGGCTCGAGCCCTACGGCGTCAGCTTCCATATCGGCTCCCAGATCCGCTCGGCAACTCCCTTTGGCGCGGCCATGCTGCGGGT
>JAATFE010000128.1 GCA_015655365.1 Terriglobales bacterium | reverse complement strand
TGGTCAAGGTCATCGTCACCTTGACCCACTGGCGCGGCCAGGCTGGTGTCGAATCCGGATCGGGCCCCGTTGCGACCGCATAAATCAGGCCCAGATCCACAAGGTTCAGCTTCACTTCCGGGTCGAAGCAATCGCGCAGTGCATTCAAAATCTCGGCTTCTGACAGCATGACCCTAGTTTTTCCGCTCGACCAAGTAGCGGGCCAGCGCCTTGAGCCCTTCGGCGCGGCTGCCATAGGGGGCCAGGGCGGCAAAGGCTTCGTCGATCAGGCGTGTGGCGTCGCGCTGGCTCTGCTCGATGCCGAAAACAGCCGGCCAAGTGGCTTTTTCCGTGGCCAGATCCTTGCCCGCGGTCTTGCCCAGTTGCGCCGAGTCCACAGTCATATCGAGCACGTCGTCCACAATCTGGAAGGCGAGACCGGCCTTGCGGCCGAAGTGGTCCAGGCGGGTAACGTCTTCCGCAGTGGCTCCGCCGAAAACGCCGCCGGCCACCACGGCCACCCGAATCAGCGCGCCGGTCTTGGCGCGGTGGATGGCTTCGACCAGCTCCGCGGTGGGCTTGACGTGTTCGCTTTCGAGATCGAGAACCTGACCGCCGATCATGCCGTCGACGGTGCCGACGGCATTGGCGATGAGGCCGATGATCTGCACGGTGGCAGCGGGCGGGCACGCGAGGCCGGCCAGAGCTTCAAAAGCGCGTGTCTGCAAGGCGTCCCCGGCCAGGATGGCGATGGCTTCGCCAAAGGCCACATGGCAGGTGGGCTTGCCGCGGCGCAGATCGTCGTTGTCCAGAGCCGGCAGATCGTCGTGGATAAGCGAGTAGGTGTGCAGCATTTCCAGCGCTGCGCCCAGCCGCTCGATCCCCTTGGGCAGCGAGCCGGCAATGGTCACGGCGGCCTGCATGGCCAGCACGGGCCGCAGGCGTTTGCCCCCGGCAAAAGTGGAGTGGCGCATGGCGCCATGAATCGAAGCGGGCACCGTGGTTACGCTGGGAAGCAACTCTTCCAGCGCCCGGTCGGTGAGCTCCGCGCCCTCGTGGATCAGCGATTTAACGTCGGCAAGCATTAACGTCATGATAAACGAGGGCGGGCCAGCTTTCGCTCGATTAACCAAAGACCTGTGAGCAGGAACACGGCCAGCACGCTGAGCCAGCGCCCGGCGATAACGTCGCGGGTGGTGGTCCAGTCCACCCTCAGGTCGACTGTGCCTTGCGGGACTGGCACGGCCATCAGGCCGTCGTCGCGCCGGGGCAGGGAAGCGACGTGTCGGCCGTTCACCGTCACCCGCCAGGCGGGATAACTGCGCAGGCGCAGGATCAGGAAGCCGGGGTGTGCAACGAGCGCCCGAATGCGCAGATGCTCCGAGGCACTCCGGTCCGCATCGAAGGTGGCTTGGCAACTGTGTTGAGCCGCGTTCCACGCGGGGTTTGCGCCTTCCGCTCTCTTGCCCAGAACGGCCCCGGCGTCGCTCGTCAGGCAGGAATCGGGAAGGCCGCTGGGGAGCACGGTATCGTCCGCGCCCGGAGGCTCGTACTCGTCGGTGCCCAGGAATCCCGCGCCGGCACGGTAGACGGCAAGCGTGCCTCGCACCGCGTCCTCGTCGTCGCAGACCTGAAAAAAAAGCTGACCGGCTGCCACCGTTGCCGAGAGGAAAACAACCGCGCAGACAGCTACGACGGCTACGCGCCGCCAGCGCTGGAGGCTCCAGACCGCTGCGGCGAAGAAGATGGCCATCGGGGCTTCCAGCACGACCAGCCAGCGCCAGGGAAATTGCAAAAAGCGCAGCTTGGGCAGGGCGTTCCACACCGGCTGCGAGATGGGGAACTGGAGAAACAAGATCGCCACCGGGATCAGGGCCAGGGGAAGCCACCAGCGGCGCTCCGCAGGCAGTTTGTCGCGCAGCCAAGCGACGAGCGCGCCGACGAGAGCCACCGCGATCATGGCGACGGCGATCAGCGAGACCCTTTGCAGCTCCTGGTCGTGGAGTGCCAGCATCGGGTTCGCATGGTGAGAGAAAAGCCAACTGTTCTCGATCAGCAGGCCGGGATCGTCGATGGCCTGCCGAAGGTCGACCCATTGCTGCTCCAATGTGGCGGGAACGAGATAAAGCGCGGCCAGTCCAATGCCCAGGGCTGCACCCACGGCGGCGCGCAGCACGGGAGCCCAGGTTTTGGAGAGCAGGGCCACCGCCAGCGCCGTCGCGGCCAGCAGATAGCTGGCCATCACGCCCAGCGGAACGTTGCTCAGCCACACCCCGGCCATGACCAAGGCGAGGGGCAGCGCGGAGCCGTCCAAGGCGCGCCTCCAGGCCGGGGCCGAAGCATTCCGGTCGCGGAAGAGCAAGAGCAGGAGCAGCGGAATCCAGAAGCCGCCGGAAAGTTCGCCGAAGGCCGAGCGCTCGTAGGCGGTGAAGAGGGTATAGCCGGAAAAAAGCGCCGCGCAGCCGGCCAGGGTTGCCGTGCCGTCCCCAAGTGTCTGGCGGGCCAGTGCTTGGGTGGCGAGCCCCGTGCCGGCCAGCAGCAGAAAGGTCAGCGCGATGGGTACGAACTGCCAGGGCAGCGCCAGTCCCAGGGCCGCTCCCAGCATCCAGGTCAGCGGCGGATAAAAGACGAAGCGCGGCTCCCCCGCGCCGAAGTTCGCGCTGGGAGCCCAGTGGGGATACAGAAGCCCATGCCGCCAGCTTTGCTGCGCGTCGAGCCAGGAGAGGAGATGGAAATCGAAGTCGTGCCCGCAGGAATTGCCGCGGATCAGTTGCGGGGCCAAGGCCACGGCCGCCGCAAAAAGGATGATTGCGGGCCCGATCAGGCGGCTCCAGGGGCCAGTTTTCCCAAGCCCCAAAGGCGGGACCTCCCCCCTGCGGACCTGGGGCCTCCGTGCCGATTTCAGAAAGCCATAAAAGCCCATAAGACCCTTCAGCATCAATACCCCAACTTAACCGATTCGCCAGAAGCGCGAACCGTCGAAGGCAGGCCGCCCA
>JAATFE010000076.1 GCA_015655365.1 Terriglobales bacterium | reverse complement strand
TCTTATCCCAGAGTGGGACCGAGTTGGTTAGACCGCACCTAACCTTGGGAAAATGTAAAAGTTTTCCACCGTACGGTTATTTCGCCGAATTTCATCCCCACTTGAGCCAACACACCGGAAACCCTTGTCCCTCAAGCCCTTCCACGCATCTCCTGGTTCTCCTCATGGCACGCTTTCCACAGCTTGTACCCGTTGTCCACAGGATAAAAGACAACCTTTCGAGCGGCGTTCCCGTTACTCTGGAAACCCATGGGAAAGATACTCGGCGTCGTCAATCAAAAAGGTGGAGTCGGCAAAACCACTACGGCCATCAACCTAGCGGCCTGCCTGGCCTTGGAAGGCCTCAAGATACTCCTGGTCGACTGCGACCCCCAGGCCAACGCTTCTTCGGGACTTGGCTTGCCACGCGACGACAACCGCCACTCCATCTATGACGTACTGATGGGCGATTCTCCTGCCGAGCAGGTGATTTTGCCTACCGAGATCGATCTCTTGTCGCTGCTGCCCGGGTCGAAGAACCTGACGGGCGCCAATATTGAACTTGCCGCCGCGGAGGACCGCGCGCTCCGGCTGCGCACCGCACTGGAACCAGTGAAGGGCAACTACGACTTCGTGATCTTGGATTGCCCGCCGGCTCTCGATCTGCTGACCTTGAATGTTCTGTCTGCCGCGGACACCCTGATTGTGACCATGCAAGCCGAGTACTTCGCCCTGGAGGGCATTTCCGAACTGGTCAGCACCCTAGAGCGAGTTCGCGCCAACTTCAATCCCACGCTGTCGATTGAGGGCGTTCTGCTGACCATGTACGACGACCGGACCAACCTGGCCCAGCAGGTGACCGAGACTCTGCGGGACTACTTCAAGGAACGGCTGTTCAAAACCGTGATTCCGCGCAATGTGCGCCTGGCGGAGGCGCCGAGTTACGGCAAGCCGGTGGCGCTTTACGATCCACGCTCCAGGGGCACAGAGGCATATTTCGAGTTGGCCGGCGAGTTTTTGGCGCGCAACAAGATGGAAAGCCCGCGCGCCAAGGAGCGCAAGGCCGCTCCCAAGAGCCAGCGCGAGAGCAAGATTCGTTTCTGGCCATACGCCTGATCACCGACCGCCTACCCGCAGCCTTGCAACTGTACGCATCCCGCAAACACCGCTTCAAGAAGGCCCGGCAGCCTGAGCCGGGATAGAGGAGTTTGAACCATGACTGCTGCTACCGATACAAAACGTCGCGCCTTGGGTAAAGGACTGGATTCCCTGCTGCCGCGTGTGCAACCGACTGCTCCTGCTGCCGCCGAGAACGAAGGCGGAAAGCCGCGCGAGATTCCGCTGGAGCAGATCGACCGCAACCCCTTCCAGACGCGCACGATTGTGAATGAGGACCAGCTGGCCGAGTTGGCAGCCTCCATCGCCGCCAACGGTGTGGTGCAGCCGATCCTGGTTCGCCCGCAGGCATCTGGGCGCTTTCAACTGATTGCCGGTGAACGGCGTTGGCTGGCCTCAAAGCTGGCCGGCAAGGCGACCATCCCGGCCATCCTGCGCCAGGTATCGGATGAGCAGGCGATGGAAATCACCATCGTCGAGAACTTGCAGCGTGCCGACCTGAACCCCATGGAGCAGTCGAGGGCGTTTGAGCGGCTCTCTCGCGAGTTCCATATGACCCAGGAGCAGATGGCGGTGAGGACGGGCAAGGACCGCGCCACGGTGGCCAACTTCCTGCGTCTGCTGCGGTTGCCTGCCACGGTGCAAACGCGCGTCGAGACGGGCGAGCTGAGCTTTGGCCATGCTCGGACGCTACTGGCCTTCGAACATGCGGAAGAGATTGAGAAGGCTGCGCAGCGTGTGGTAGCACTTTCGCTTTCTGTTCGCCAAACAGAGAATTATGTGCAGGGCCTGCTGCATCCAGAGCGGAACAAGAAGGAAGCCAAGCCCGAGGAGCCTGTCGACCCCAACATTCGCGAGGTCAAGGACCGCTTGCAGCGCGCCCTTGGCCTGAAGGTGACGATTGACGATCACCACGGCCGCGGAAAGGTCATTATCGAGTACTCGCGGCTGGAAGACTTCGACGCGCTGTTGGAGCAATTGGCTGGGGAATAGGTGGCTAAGAACCTTAAAAGGCTATAGATAAAAAGCTATAGACAGGTGGAGATATCCCACCTTAACCGCGATGAAGCTGCGGTGAAGGTGGGGCACCCTTATTGTAGTATTACGACTTAAATACTTATATTATCAATTACTTACATAAAAACAGGGAATGATTCCGAACGGTTGGCGGTGGACAAAAACTGCGCGGCGCTTTCCGGTGGCCGAGTACCGAGAAGCGCCGCACTGGTTAAAAGCCTTGGGTCTATCGCTTGACGATCTTGGCCAAGCGAGGATCGGGCCAGAGGGCTGCGAATTCCTGGTCGGTATAGACCCTGGCCAGATCGGCGAAGCGGCCTTCTTTGGCGCGGCGCAGATACTCCAGGGCACCTTCAAGATTGCCACG
>JAATFE010000485.1 GCA_015655365.1 Terriglobales bacterium | reverse complement strand
GAGACCTATCTGGCCGCCCGCGATCAGGTAGCCGCGGCTCGCTCCGCCCTCTTCCCCAAGCTCTCCGCTGGTCCAACTGTCCAGCGTGAAGATGTTTCCAAGAACGGGCCTTCCTACTCGGTAGGCAAATCCACCACTTACAACGACTTCGCAATAAGCGGCCAGGCCAGTTGGGAACCCGATTTCTGGGGCCGCATCCGCCGCACCGTCGAGGCTGCCCGCTCCGCCTCCCAGGCCACTGCCGCGGACATGGCCAATATCGACCTGAGCCTCCACGCCGAAATGGCCGCCGACTACTTCCAGTTGCGCGGCGTCGATTCCGAAATCAAGCTGCTCACCGCCACCGTCACCGTCCTGGAGAGCCAGCTCGACCTAGCCCAGCGCCGCCTGGACGGCGGAGTGGCCACAGCGGCCGACGTAGCCCAGGCCCTCACTCAGCTCGAAACCGTGCGCGCTCAACTGGTAGACCTCGGCGTGGCACGGGCCCAGTACGAGCACGCCATCGGCACCATCGCCAATCGGAAGCTCTCCGAATTCAGCATCCCGCCCTCGCCGCTCGACTTGCCCCTGCCCAAGGTTACCGTCGGTGTGCCCTCCCAGTTGCTCGAGCGCCGTCCGGACATTGCCGCCGCCGAGCGCCGCGCCGCCGCCGCCAATGCCCAAATCGGCATCGCTGTCAGCGCCTACTATCCCACCATCGACCTGGTTGGAACGGGCGGCTTTGAAAGCATGCACGGCGGCTCCTGGATTCAGGGTCCGAGCGCCCTGTGGAGCTTGGGCGCACAGGCCACGGAGCTGCTCTTCGACGCCGGCCAGCGCCACGCCCTCACCGACCAGGCCCGCCACGCCTACGAAGCTCAGGCCTCCGCCTACCGGGACACCGTTTTCCAGGCCTTCAACGACGTGGAAGACCAGCTTTCCGGCCTCCGGATTCTCGAGCAGGAGTCGACTGTCGAGCAGAGAGCCGTAGCCTCCGCGCAGAACTCCTTCGATCTCTCCAATCAGCGCTACAAGGGCGGCGTCACCAGCTACCTTGAAGTCCTCACCGCCGAGGCCACCTTGCTCCAGGATCAGCGCACCGCCATCGATCTCCAGACCCGCCAGTTCGAATCCAGCGTCGGCCTCGTCCGCTCCCTGGGCGGCGGCTGGGATACCTCGCAGTTGCCAAAGTAGGGAGTAGGGAGTAGGGAGTAGAAAGACAACACCAGTGCCGGCCGTTGCAAAAATCCGTCAACTCGCTAACTGACTACTCCCGCGAAGCGGACGCTAGAGCATTTTTCTAATAGGTGTAGAGTGGCTTTGAAAGGGCACGGCTTTAGGGCGTTTTCAAGCTGAGTGTTTACAGTTCAGATGGGAATCTGCAGTTTCCCACCCTTTGTGCGAAGAACGCACAAAGGATGGGGCACGGCGGATTCAAGGTCCAAGTGCAACATTTGTAGGACGCAGAAAAAACAGGAGTACCGCAACGGATGCGGTGGAAAAGATGGAAAACAAAGAACGTTTCCCACTTTCCCACCGCACGGCTACGGCTATCTTTTTCATTTGATTCGTCACGCTTGTTGCACTTGGAATTTGAATCCGCCCACCCTGTCGTATTTCTTATGGGCCGGATCAGTATAAAAGCAAAAAACGGGAATGCTGGCTGATGCCCACCTTGTTGTGCGGCCAGAGGGAGCGCTTGGCTTCGTGATCGATCACCGGCTCGGGATCGAAGAAGCTGAGCCGCTCCGCCGCCGGGGTGTGGTCCGGCCAGAACTGCCGATGGATGTAGAGCGTGTTGTCGCGGCGGGCGCAGGTGGCCGGGTTGCCGACGATGGCCTTGGGCATCTTCCAGGCGTCGTCGCCGCGATTGAAACCACGCTCTCGTTGAGGGTCATGCAGGATTCCCAGGCGCGCCCGCCGCACCAAGCTGCTTCAGAAACGTTCGTCTCGAACCTTCGTCCCACGTCATGGTTATCTGCTTCTCCCGATGGAATGCCTGCTTCGGAACCCTCATGGTGCAGGGATATTGCTCCCGCACCAGCGCGGGAACTGTATGCAACGTGGAAGGTCGTCGTCAAAAAGAGGCCGGTGCGCGGGACAGAAGGAGTTCCGCACCTGACCGGCATCCGCCTGGGGCCGGCGAAGCCAGGCAGGGTTTATCATCGATAATGGTGCGGGCTGTGAGGCTTGCGCCTTCGTTTTGCAACCCAGGTGTTGTGCGTTCCGGCTAACGGCGCAGACGCCGGGCTATCTTTTTTCGGAAGCGGGCGATG
>JAATFE010000020.1 GCA_015655365.1 Terriglobales bacterium | reverse complement strand
GGAGATTTCCTTGAACTTCTCCGCGGCCTTCTTGTCGCCTGGGTTCACGTCGGGATGGTACTTGCGCGCCAACTTGCGGAAGGCTTTGCGGATCTCGTCCGGCGTCGCCGTCTTTTTCACGCCGATCGTGGCGTAATAGTCCTTGTTATGGGTCGTGGCCATAGTTGTTTTGAACTCGTTTCCTGGTTACGCGCTGATCGGGATCTTCAACCCGCCGGTCTTTCGGTCTTTCGGATGCATGGGGACTTCTTTGCAAATCGTCGGCCAATTCTTCATTGCCGTTTCCAATTCGTAGCTTTTCTGCACGTTCATCCAGAATCCCGGCGACATTCGGAAGTACCGCGCCAGACGCAGGCACATCTCCGGGTCAAGACCACGCCTTTCTTCTACGATAGCAACCACGCGCCGCACCGGCGCCTTGATTTCGCCGGCCAGCATCTGCGCCGTCATCCGCAACGGGATAAGGAAATCCTCACGGAGAAACTCGCCGGGGGGAATCGGAAGCGCCCGCTCGTTCGCTTTGCGCGGTATCGAAATGCGACTCTCCCCATAGTGGACGACGTACTGGCCCTCGTCAGGCGTTCCTTCGGCGTAGGCCAAGGCTTGCTTCAACCCTCGTATAATGCTGGCGCCCAGTTTCGTCATGTCGTCTCTGCCACCGACTTATTACTTCACTGCGATTTCTCCTGCAAGCGCTCGTAAAACTGCAAGCCCTCTTCCAGTAAGGCATAATGCTCCAGACCAACTGCTGCGGTACTGATCTCGCGAAACTTCTGAATCAGGCCATGCGATTCTAGGCGCGAAAACGAACTCCGATAAACAAGATGTTTCGATGCGTCAAGTACCCCAGAATCAACGAACTCATTCCAATATGTCTGAACCTGACTGAACCAATTACTAGGATTCAACCTTGACTGTTTCAGCAACGACTTCTGGGATTCATAAATCTTACCTAAAAGCACAATGTCTGCATCTTTCAGCTCGACCGCCGCCCGCATCATATCGTCAAGGCTCTCGGGCTCAAGGTCGTCTTCTTTCACACCGTTGGCGAGAATGAGGGCCAATCTCTTAAGTCTGTCGCCCCGAGTCGTGCGCAATGCTTGAAGCGATGCGCTTGCCATACCGTTCTCGAATTCGGGACTTTCAATGCGTGACTTGATTTCAGCAATGCTGGTTCCGTGTTCACGAAGGGTGTTCTCAACTCGATTTAGCGCATCCTCAGTAGCTTGACCGAGTGCTTCCAGATTCTCATTGACCTTGGAACTGCCGAATTCGCGGAACCAATCGACAATACGAAGCCCAGCGACGACACTACCCGCAGCAACCAATCCCGTCGCACTTGAAGTGCCACTGGAAGCTAGGGAGGAACCTACGGCCAGCATTGGTCCGGCCAACGAGATTGCGTTTCCTATTGCATCGCCGGCAGGAGAGTTCGGGAGTGCTTCGATTCGCCTCCGCTGATTGTCTGCAGCGACTTCGTTTTGTGGAAGACCCATCTTTCCTCACTTCCCTTTGAAACAGATTGTCGCCGATAACACGCAGGTCCTTCGACTTCGCCGCGCTCCGCTCAGGATGACACATCGTTGGCGGTAACAAGTTGGGGTGGACAACGTTTCCGTCACCCACCCCGTTGTCGATCCAGCCTTTGTGGTTTCCCACCCTGGCCGCAAAAACAAAGACGCGGCGAGGGTGGGGCACCCAGTTTGTTGCCTGCACTTTCAGTTCTGGCTTTTCCGCCCAACGGGCGGGGCTGCCGCACCGCAGGTGCTATTTCTTGTCGTCCACGTCCACGTACTCGGCGTCGATGACTTCGCCTTCCTTCTTTGGCTCGGCGGCAGCGGGTTCCCCTGCTGCGGGCGGTGCTCCGGCGGTGGTTTCGTCGGCCTTGGCCTTGTACATCACCTCGGCCAGCTTGTGGCTGGCGTGGGTCAGCTTCTCGTGGGCGGCCTTCAGTTCCGCCGAACTCGGCGTGCCTTCCAGCACCTTCTTGGACTCGGCCAGAACCGTCTCGACTTCCGCCTTCTCCGGCCCCTGGATTTTGTCGCCGGACTCCTTCAGCATCTTATCGATGTTGTAGACCAGCCCATCCAGGCTGTTGCGGGCTTCGATCTCGTCGCGCTTTTCCTTGTCCTCGGAGGAGTGGGCGTCGGCATCCTTGGCCATCCGCTCCACTTCTTCCTTCGAAAGACCCGAGCTCGAGGTAATGGTGATGCGGGTGTCCTTGCCGGTGGCGTTATCCTTGGCCGTCACGTTGAGAATGCCGTTGGCATCGATGTCGAAAGTGACCTCGATCTGCGGCACGCCGCGGGGCGCTGGAGGAATGCCGGCCAGCTTGAACTTGCCCAGCGTCCGGTTCTGCGCCGCCAGGGGCCGTTCGCCCTGGAGCACGTGGACTTCAACTTCGGTCTGCGAGTCGGCAGCCGTGGAGAAGGTCTCGGCCTTCTTGGTCGGGATGGTGGTGTTGCGCGGAATCATGGTAGTGGCCACGCCGCCCAACGTCTCGATGGAGAGCGTCAGAGGCGTCACGTCGAGCAACAACAAATCCTTCACTTCACCAGCCAGCACACCAGCCTGCACTGCCGCGCCGATCGCCACAACCTCATCGGGGTTTACGCTGCGGTTGGGCTCGCGGCCAAACATGGTCTTGACCAATTCCTGAATCTTGGGCATGCGGGTCTGTCCGCCCACCAGCACTACCTCGTTGATCTGGCTGGAGGTTACGCCGGCATCCGCCATCGCCTTCTTGCAGGGCTCGAGCGAACGCTCCAGCAGGTCCTCGACCAACTGCTCCAGCTTGGCGCGGGTCAACTTGCGGACCAAGTGCTTGGGTCCGGTGGCGTCAGCCGTCACGAAGGGCAGGTTGATCTCGGACTCGATGGTCGTCGAGAGTTCGATCTTGGCCTTTTCCGCGGCGTCCGTGAGACGCTGCAGGGCCATTTCGTTGCCCTTGGAACTCAGGTCCAGCCCCTGCTCCTGCTTGAACTCGCTGATCAGCCAATCCACAATGCGCTGGTCGAGGTTGTCGCCGCCCAGGTGGGTATCGCCGTTGGTCGACTTGACCTCGATGACGCCTTCGCCGACTTCCAGGATGGAAACATCGAATGTGCCGCCGCCGAAGTCATAGACCACAATGGTCTCGTCCTTCTTTTTGTCGAGCCCGTAGGCTAAGGCAGCCGCGGTGGGCTCGTTGACGATGCGCTTGACGTCCAGGCCGGCAATCTTGCCCGCATCCTTGGTCGCCTGGCGCTGCGCGTCGTTGAAGTAGGCCGGAACGGTAATGACCGCCTCGCTGACCGTCTCGCCCAGATAGGCCTCGGCAGATGCCTTCAGCTTTTGCAAAATCATGGCCGAAATCTCGGGCGGAGTGTACTCCTTGCCCTGCGCCAGAACACCGACATGATCGCCCTGCTGGGTGACCTTGAAGGGCACCATCTTCATCTCGTCGTTCACTTCGTTGTAGCGACGGCCCATGAAGCGCTTGATGGAGAAAATGGTGTTTTCCGGGTTGGTAATCGCCTGGCGTTTGGCCACCTGGCCAACGAGCCGCTCGCCGCTCTTGGAAAAGCCGACGATTGAAGGAGTGGTGCGCGCACCCTCCTCATTGGGAATCACTTTGGGCTCTCCGCCCTCGAGTACGGCCACGCACGAATTGGTTGTGCCGAGGTCGATGCCGATGATCTTTGCCATGGTTGGCTCCTGCCTTGATGAGAAATCTT
>JAATFE010000376.1 GCA_015655365.1 Terriglobales bacterium | reverse complement strand
GTGGTTGCCTGATTCGCCATCGAGAAGCCTCCCGGTCGGCCAGAGAGAAGGCGCAGCGATTCAGAGGGGAAAATGCCTGTCTGGCTTAACCGCGCACATCATAGCGGAGGCAAAGCGGGAGTGTCGATAGGAATCGGGAAAATGAGGCGAGACTATGCTGCTGCGCTTGCGCCCA
Organism: Terriglobales bacterium; assembly: GCA_015655365.1. Lineage (GTDB taxonomy): Bacteria > Acidobacteriota > Terriglobia > Terriglobales > Acidobacteriaceae > Telmatobacter. The sequence continues at coordinate 2,328 of JAATFE010000376.1, read as the reverse complement.
ACGGCTGTACCTTTGCGCGCTTCTTTTGGGAAGCCACCCAGAGATCCCGCTGCGCCTGAAGGCGAAGCCAGAAATCTGGATCAGTGCCGAAGGCTTCCGAGATGCGGAGCGCCATATCCGCCGAGATTCCCGCCTTTCCATTGAGGATGCGCGACAAGGCTGGCCGGGTGACACCAAGGTGACGAGCGACCTCTGTGACGGAGCGGCCATCGAGGTAGTAGGCGAGGATCTTTCCGGGATGTGCGGGATTGTGCATGCGCATGGCGCGAACTCCTTTCGTCAGTGGTAATCCTGATAATCGACGAGGATGGCATCCTCACCTTCGAAGCGAAACGTAAGCCGCCAGTTCCCGTTGACGCTTACGGCCCAATGAGCCGCGAGGCTGGCGCTCAATGCATGAAACTGCCATCCTGGTACATTCATTTGTTCGGGCCGCGTGGCGGAATTCAAAACGGTGAGTTGTTCGTTCAGCTTTGCGGCATGGCTGGGCAGAATTCCGGCCTTCGATCCGGTCAGGAAAAACTTCTCGATCCCCTTATGCCGAAAGCTGCGGATCATTCTGCAAAAAGTGTACTGCGTAACGTCACGCTGCACAACTCGAAGTGCATGTTTCCCAAGACCGACGGCTGTTCTACTTCTGAAGCGGTCCCAGGGAGCCGGGGTTGTCGCCCTGGCGGGGGTCGACGCGGAAGTCCCATACCGACTGGTTGATGTCGGAGGCGGAGATGATTTCGACAAGCGCGTATTCGCCGATGAGCAGGTTCTGCTGCGGCTGGATGCGCAGCCAGTGCTTGCCGGGAAGGACCTCGACTTTGGCGGGGATGACGTCTTCGTCCTGGGTGACCGTGCCGGTGACGCTCATGTGGATGGCGCCGACGATGCGCATGGCCTTGCGCTCGTCGACGCGGACGATGGCGAAACCGGACGTGGTCGAATGCGCGCCATGCTTGCGGTTGGCCACGTCTTTGGCGCCGCCGGTTTGGACGGTTAGGGCGTGGGAGATGACTTTTTCGGCGTCGTCGCGGGCGTCGAGGGAGAGATAGATGGCCGGGTCGTTCACGTGGAGGTGGACCTTGGCGTGCGCGCCTTCCAGTTCGAGGCTGGCCTTGGAGCCGGCCATGGGATTCAGGGTACTGAGGCCACGCTTGTTTTTGGCGTTCATGTTCAGCTCGACGGGTAGCAACTCCACCAGCTCCGGGGCTCCCTGAAAGGTGTCCAGCACAAAGACGCCGTCCTCATCGGGAAGTTCGAGGCCCTTGGCTACCTCGGGCATGCGGGACTTCTGCTCGTCGCGCTCGGCGGCTTCTTCCTTGTCGATTTCCGCGGCCTCTTTCATGGCCGGCGAGTCGTCGTCTTCGGCGAGGTTGGCGTGGTCGCGCTCCCATTTGCGGGTGGCGTCCCAATCGACCAGGGCGACGGGCAGCTCTTCCCAGTCGCCGGTGCGTTCCAGGGAAATGTAGCGAACCCGGTCGCCCACAACTTCGTATTTGCGAACCAGTTGGTAGTTGCCGTCTTTGAGGATGAGGCGGTGGTTGGTGGCCACGCCGGGGATGCCGGGCTTGAGGGGAAGGGGCTTTTGGGTCGGTTCGGGCTTGCTGGTCTGCGCGGCCGCGGCTGCCGCCAGCAGCAGAGCTGCCAGGGAAGCGGTGAGCAAACGCCGCAAGTGAGGAAGTTTGGCCATTGCCCCACAGTGTAGACGAATGGGATGGGGCAGCGTCATCACAGCGCCCGATTCCGGGCGGGCCGAAATTGTTCCGCGCCGGCAGGAGTCGATCTCGGGCCGGTTTGCGTCCAAATATATGTGTATTCTTGAAGCAGAGGTTGCTGTTTGACCGGAATGCAGACACATTTACCCTGGAAGCGCCTCCCAAAGCCCAGCGCTTTGCAGTTGGTGACGGTGGTGTGCCTGGTTTTGCTGGCGCTGTTGACCGTGGTGCAGGCGGTGCACACGCATCGGGTGGACAGCGACGCGGATCATTGCCAGCTTTGCGTGGTGATGCACTCGGCGGCCCCGGCGGCGGCAGTTGCCGCCGTAGTGATCCTGGTCAGCTTTGGAACGCCCGCACCGCTGGTTGAAGAGCGCGTCGCGGTTCTGCACCGGCATCCCAAACTGTTTACCCGTCCCCCTCCAAGTGGTTGCTAGAGCATCCTTCCGGTTTCTCCCTTGAAGTTTCCGCACGCCCTCCGTTGAGGAGAGTCTGAGACGCTGACTTCTAAAAGAGACCGAAGCGATGTCGCAGGAATTCTCAGGCGTTGCGGCATTCCTCACGCATCCTGAATCCAGCAGCCGACAACCATAATTGGAGGTTTTCTATGCCGTCCAAGCGC
>JAATFE010000384.1 GCA_015655365.1 Terriglobales bacterium | reverse complement strand
GAAGTACTGGGAGGTCACCGAGGCGCGGCGGAATTCGACCGACTCGTGCGGCTTGGGCACATAGCCCTCGGGATAGGCATGGACCGTTCCGCGGGAAATGCTGAGCGGCACCCAGTCGGCCAAAGCCGCAGAACTAACCCCCGGCAGGACTTCCAGTTTGGAGAGCAACTGGCGTTGAAAGGCTTTGGCGTCGGAAAACGAGTATCCGGCAGGGCCAAGATCCAAGGAAGCCAGAAGCACGTGGGAGCGGTCGAATCCCGGATCGGCTTCGTTGGTCTTTTTGAGGGTGCGCAGGAACAGGCCCGCGGTGATCAGGAGGGTCAAAGAGAGGGCAACCTGCGCGACGACGAGGCCGCTAAGCAAGGCCTGATTGTGGATGCCGGAGGAGACGCTACCTGCCTCTTCCTTGAGGACCTCGGCAGGAGAGACGCGGGAGGATCTCCAGGCCGGCAACGCGCCGCAGAGGAGGCTGGCGAGGACGGCGAGGAGCATGATGGCGACGGTCACGTTGCCATCGAGATAGCCGTTGATGGCGAGGGGATTGCTGTTGGCCGGGATGAAGCGAGCCAGGCTTTTTGAGGACCACGAGGTCAGCAGAACGGCTACCGCTCCCCCGGCGAGGGAAAGCAGAAAACCCTCGAGGACCATCTGGCGCATGAGTTGGGTGCGGTTGGCGCCGAGAGACTGGCGGATGGCGATTTCGCGCCTGCGGGAGACGAAGCGGACGAGCATAAGGGTGGCGATGTTGGCGCAGGTGAGGAGCAGAACGACGCCGGCAATGGCCAGGAGGATGGGCAACGAGGAGGCCATGAAGCCGTTGGCGCCGAAGGGAGAGCGCCAGAGCGGATCGAGGGAGATGGCATTCACGCCCTTGTGCTCGTCGGGGTATTGGGCCACCAACTGGCGCATGAGCAGTTCCAAGTCCTGGGTGGCGCGCTGGCGATCGACGCCCGGCCGGAGCCTTCCAGTGACATTGAGCCACGCGTTTTCGCGGTGTTGCATGGTCCAATCGGTGCTGCCCGGACCAACGTTCATGGAAAGAGGCGTCCAGAGGTCGACCCGAATGCCGGGCATGCAACCGATGAAGCCTTTGGGGGCGACACCGACGACGGTGAACGGATACTGGTTGATTTCGACGGACTTGCCAAGGATTGCCGGGTCCGCACCAAAGCGGGTTTGCCACAGGGTGTAGCCGATAACGGCATAGAGCGGACCGCCCTGCGGCGACTCTTCGGCGGGAAAAAAGAAGCGGCCCATGAGGGGCTTGATGCCCAGCACATCGAAATAGCTGGATGACACGTTGGCGCCATAGACGCGCATGGGCGTATCGCCGCCGGTGAGCGAGACCCAATCGGCGTGATAGGCCAGGATGCCGGTGAAGGTGTGGTTAGAGTCGCGCAGGTCGCGGTAGTCGAGATAGGAGAAGGGCGGGGACGGGCTATCGCTGCGTTCTCCGCGCATGATTGAAACCAGATTGCCGGTGTGGGTGGCGCCGGGAATGGGGTGCAACATGGTGGAGTTGATCCAACTGAAGACCGTGCCGTTGGCGCAGATGCCGAGCGCCAACATCATGACTGCCGCTACCGTAAAGCCAAGACTCTTGCGCAGTTGCCGCAACGCGTACCGTACATCCAGGATCAGGCCGAACATGTTGGCGCCTCTTTCAAAGCTTCCGCACCATTGAAATACAAATACGCTCTTGGTATTGCACATTCCAGGCCAAAGCCGACGGTTGCGTAAGTTATCTATATACAGCGGTTTGGCGGAGATGGGAAGTTTGCCCGATGGGCCGGGGTGTTCAGATGCGCACGAAGGTGGCCGGTTTCGGACAGTGGACGGGCGGGCGGCGGGATTGGAAGACAGCGCGATTCACTTCCCTAGGACCTATACCACCCGCCCTCACCATCGCAACTACGGATCCTTCCGCTGCGCGTCAGGATGACAGCGTCTCCGATGGTGAGGCGAGCGTTTGCGAGGTTGCGGCCGGAGGAGCCAGATCGGCGGTTTCGGACGGCACGCCTGAAGTCGTGCCCTGTCACAAAACACAAGCACTCTTGAACATGCAGCGTTTTTCCGCAGCCTGTTAATCGCCCTGGGGCACGACCACATGGTCGTCGGAACTGATGGCGGCGCAGTCGATGGAGAGACAACTGCCGAGTTCACTGAAGTCTTTGTCCCAGCGGGGGCGGTCTTCTGCTTCGAGCGCCGTGAGGCCATAGCTCGAGGTACGGAGAATCTCGTACCAGATGTTTTGCGCCTGCCACAGGTTCAACTCGAAGGGCAGCTCGACGAGAGTGCGCGCCAGCACCAAGGCCCGGTCCATGATTTCCAGCGATCCGGAAGACAT
>JAATFE010000401.1 GCA_015655365.1 Terriglobales bacterium | reverse complement strand
TCGGTCGCTTGCTTAAACCCCTGGTTGTCGACGGCCAACGTATAGGCGCCCGGCTGCAAGCCCGCAATTTCATAGAGTCCGGTGGCATTGGAAACCACTTCGCGCGTAACGCCGGTTCCGCCGGCGGTGATCGCGATGTGCGCGCCGGCGATGGGGCGATGTTGCGGATCCAGAATCGATCCGCGCACGACCGCGTAATTGCTCTGTGCGTGGGCTGCGGCAAGGACGACGGCAAGACAAAAGACGACAGCAACGATTCTTCGGATCATGGCGCTCCTCAAAGGAATTCCTCACGTCTATCGGCCCACGAACAGGCGGCGGTGCCTTGCTCCCTGCGCACTTTGTGCGTCGGACCTGACCGCGCGTTTGCGCTCCCGCAAGATTGCGGAAAGGGCACAGAACCGCGGGGATGGCTAAACCGATTCACCCGCATTTTATGTTCCGGCGTTATAGCCGTCTTCATCCCAGAGTGGGACGGCAAAATCATCCATTGAATGGAGAGGACGGTTTGCTTCAGGCGTTGACACGCTGGAGAGCAAGCGGGCCGTTTCGTTTTGTTGTTTGCGCTAGTACCGTGTCCTCGTGATTTCAAGCCCAGGAAAATGGGTGCCCCAGGTCTCGCTTTTGAGACCTGGGATAGCACGGAATGCACAATGTCAGGTATCCAGCACTATCACAACAACCGTTGTCATCCTGACGCGCAGCGGAAGGATCCGCAGATGATTTTGCTCGCCGCTGCCCACGCAAGTTGCAGGGATAGGATGCCGCACGAAGGCAGCTATTTCACGTACATTGAGCCGGGCCGCAGCCGCACATCATACGCCGGTGTGACCGGCAATCAAGCGAGTCTTTGAACATAAATGGAAAGAGCACGACGGCTTCACTGCGCGTTACAACTGTAATCGTCTGGTGTGGCTCGAGAGCCATGGGGATGTGCAAAGGGCGATCGCGCGGGAAAAGGAACTGAAGGGATGGAGACGTGCGAAGAAGATTGCGCTGACCGAGACCGCCAATGCCGCATGGGCCGATCTGAGCCGCTGAAAGGCAGCAGCAGATCCTTCCGCTGCGCGCCGGGATGACAGCATCTTTGACGGAAAAATGCCTCAGCAGCCCTTTTTGCAGCGAGCCATGATGGCCGCGTGCAGGCGCTCGCGGAGGCTGGGAGGCAGGTCGTAGATCTCGTGGGAACGATAAATCTCGATCGTCTTACGGGTGGTGTTGAGTGTAACCTCGCAGTGATCGCAGCCGCGCAGGTGCTCTTGCAGTTGGGCACGAGTCTCGGGGGTTACCGAGTCGTCGATCAGGTCGTCGAGCAAAGCCAAAAACTCAGAGCAGGTCACTTCTCAGCACCCCTTTTCCTACGGAAGTAGCGGCTCAGACGCTCGCGCAATTGCAGCCGGGCGCGCAGGAGGCGCGATTTCACGGCGGGAATGCTCAAACCGAGCGTCTCTGCCGTTTCTTCCGTGGAAAGTCCTTCCACATCACGCAACACAAACACAATACGAAAGCCCTGGGGTAGCCCCTGGATGGTCTTGCGCAGAATCTCGGCCAGTTCAGCCTGGCCGTAGTTCTGCTCCGGATCGGGAGCCCAGTCGGCGAGATCGCGCGGGACGCTGCCCTCGTCGGTCTCGATATCCTCGTCGATGGAAACCATTTTGCCGGTGCGCCGTTTGCGCAGCCGCATCAGGCTTTCATTGACGGCAATCCGTACCAGCCACGTGTAAAACTTCGAGTTCCCCTGAAACTGGTCGATCTTTTCATACGCCTTGAGAAATGCATCCTGCATCACGTCCTCAGCGTCTTCGCGGTTTTGCGTAATGTGCTGCGCAATCCGGAAGATCTGGCGGTCGTACTTGCGGACCAGCGTATCGTAGGCCAGGACATCGCCGCCGCGTACCCTGTCTACCAGGGCTACGTCGGGATGCGGCTCGTTCTCACCAGCTATCAGTTGGATGGTTGACATGGTCGTTGGTTGCGAAAAATCCTTGGGAGCGGCTGATGATTTGCAACCGGTCCGAATAGATGAGTGTAACGGACGAAGCCTGCGAGAACCAAACCGCGGCTTGCCGGGGTCGATGTTCCCGTGCCGAAGTGCTCGAAACGCGTCCCGAATGGTGGGAACTGTGAGTGATCTGCATCACTTGAGGGTGTACTACTTTCCAAATAAGATCCAGATGTCCAACATTCGCGAGGAATCGCCTGCGCAAGCCCGGTGATTTCATCTTCTTGTCATGCGTCCGACCGATAATCTCTAACTAATCCATCAGGTCAAGCCGATTGTTTAACTCTTCTAGCGCAGATCAGCATCAGCCGCCGTCGTCGCTTGCCAGCGGACGGTTCCTTACCCTGCTGGCGTTACTCTCCATCATGGTGGGTTCGGGCCTGGCGATTTCGCGCCACGTCTACAACGTCTGTCACGATGTGCTGGTGCGGCACGAATGGCTGCTTGCCATTAGCCGGCAGGCGGATGAAGTTTCCGGCCGGCTCGACCGGCTTTCCCAGGCGAAGCCAGGCTCTGCGGACGAAAAGATGCAGTTGAACCAGTTCTTTGCCGACCTGGATCCGGCATCCGCGCATTTTCTCGCGGACATTTCTTCCGAGCTTCCCGCCGAGACGGCAGACGTGGAGCAGGCTATTGCCGGATTGAAGAGCGCAGTGCGGACCCCGGACCGGGAAGGCCACGGAGCCGCGCTATTGCAGGGCAAGGCAGGCGCATACTTTGCGGCAGCTCACCTGGAACGAACACTGGACAAACTGCGCAGCGGCGTGGGCCGGTTGGAAGATGACTGTTTCCACCAATCCGAATCGATACAGCAATTGCGGTTGCTGGCGGTCGTGTGCCAGGCGCTGGCATGGCTGCTGATCCTGATTGCGTTCGGCTATGCGGCGCAGCTTTACCGGCGCTTGCGCCGCGAGGAACTTGCCCGGTTTCACATCGAGTCGGAGCTGGCGGCCGAGCGCGCGGCGTTGGAGAGACGGGTGCAGGCCCGCACCTTTGCTCTCGAGGCCGAAGTGCAGGAGCGGCTGCGCGCTGAGCGGCTGAACCGGGGCCGCAACCGCATGTTGGAGATGGTGGCTCGCAATGAGCCCATTGCGGAAATTTTCAACGTTCTCACGGAAACGGTGGCGGAGTTCCGCTCGACCTGGACCTGCGCGGTCCACTCGCTGAGCCCTGGGTCGCTCAAACTGATGGCCAGTTCCGGCATGAGCGACAAGATCAAGCAGCACCTCAAGTCCATCTCGACGGGCTTTGCCGGAGCGCCTGAGAGCATTGCGCTGGCCTCCGGAGAGCCGTATCTGGTGGAAGACCTGGGGGCGGTGCACAAGCCATGGAGCGAGTTGCTCCGCGCCAATGGTCTGCTGTCGGTGTGGTCGGCGCCCTTCTTCGCCTCCGGCTCCGACGCGCTGGGAACCATCAGCGTATACACCCTTTTGCAGTGGAAGCCGTCCTCGGCCGATCTTGAGATGCTGGAGATGGCCCGGCACATGGCAGCGCTGGTTCTGGAAAAGAGCCGGCTGCAGACGCAGTTGATCGATCATGCCTATCACGACAGCCTGACCGGCCTGCCCAATCGCCGGCTGGCCCGGGACCGCATCGCGAGTGCGATCAAGCGGGCTGCCCGGACCAACCAGGGAATGGCGGTTCTGTGGATCGACCTCGACCGGTTCAAGCAGATCAACGATCAGTATGGGCATCCGGTCGGCGATGCGGTGCTGCAGCGGACCGCGGAGCGGCTCTCTGGCAGGCTTCGCTCCAGCGACACGCTGGCGCGCATGGGCGGAGATGAGTTCATGGCCCTCATCGAAGGGACGTCCAGCCGCGAGGCGGCGGAAGTTATCGCGGAGGATCTGCTCGAAGCTTTGGCGCTTCCCATGCAAATTGAGGAATTGGAGTTGGTCATTTCCGCCAGCATCGGTGTCTCGGTGTATCCGGAAGACGGCGAGACCGGCGACAGCCTGTCTCAACATGCCGACCAGGCCATGTATGCCGCGAAGTTTGGCTGCTGCGGAGTCCGGTCTTTCACTCCGGAGATGGACCGCGAGCCCGCCGAACGGCGCGAGTTGGAAGCGGAGCTGAACCAGGCGTTGGAAAATGGGGGCTTCACCGTTGCCTATCAGCCTCTGTGTCTGGCCGATGGCTCGCTGCACGGGTTTGAGGCGTTGTTGCGCTTCTGTTCTCCGCGCCTGGGCAATGTGCCTCCCTGCGACTTCATTCCCATTGCCGAAGAGACGCAGTTGATTGTGCCCTTGGGTGAGTGGGTGTTGCGCGAGACCTGCCGCCAGGGCCGGGAATGGCAGGATGCTGGGCATCCGGCTTCCTCGATCGCGGTGAATATCTCCGCCTTGCAGTTTGCCCGCGACGACTTTGCCGATACGGTTGCCCAGATCCTTGAAGAGACAGGCTATCCGGCGGAGATGCTCGTGCTGGAACTGACCGAAAGCATCGTGATGCACGACTTTACCGAATCCGCCAGCCAGATGGAGCGCCTGAAGCGGTTGGGGGTTCGGATCGCCATCGACGACTTTGGCACGGGCTACTCTTCTTTGAGCTACCTGCATCGTTTGCCGATCGACGTGCTGAAGATCGACCGCTCGTTCATGGAGACCCTGAACGAGGCGGACGGCACGGGGCCGATTGTCGAGGCCGTCCTCTCCATGGCTCACACCCTCGGCCTGCACGTGGTGGCGGAGGGCGTGGAGACAGCCGAACAGCTCAACACCCTGCGCCTGGGCGGCTGCGATTTGATTCAGGGCTATTTCTTCTCTCGTCCCGTAGCCCCATCCGTTGCTGCCGGTTTTCTCCATTCCGGAAAACTGGAAGGAAAAGAGCTGCCTGGCTCAGGCACGCCGGCTGACGCTCCCAGGCAGGAAACAACCACCACGACGGCATGATTGCCGCATTGCCCGGTCCCACATTCGCGTAATCCGCGGTAACGCAGGTGGTTCCCGGCTGGCTCTGTAGGCCGAAAGCGGCTTAAAGTGGAGACATGAGGGTTGTAATTTCTCCGGTTTCCGCTCCTGTGCTGGCGCTTGGTTTGGCGGGCTTTCTTTCTGCCTTGATGGTTGTGACGCCGCTGGCCGCGCAGACATCCGACAAGCCTGCGGTGCGCGCTGCCAGTTCCGCTTCATCCAAGGCAAAGAAGGCCAGGAAAGCGGTCAAGCCTGAGGCAGACTCCAAGAGTGCTGCCAAGCCGAAGGCGGACGCGAAAAAGGCAGCCAGGTCGGAGACAAGCGGCAAGAGTGCGGCCAAACTGGATGGCGCTGCAAAGAAGACCGCGAAGCCCCGTTCCAAGAAAGCGCCCAAGGCCGGCGCGGAAGATTCGGCAGCGCCCATCGCCGGCACAAAAAAATCTGGCGGCAAAGGCAAGAAAGCGGTTAGCCGCGCGACCAAAGCCGCAAGGGCCGCGCAGACAGCGCGTATCAAGAAGGCATTTGTCGCATCGAGCGAGTTGCGGCCCATGGCCCAGCAATTGGCCACTATGCGTACCCCCGCGGCCTATGGAGGCGTGGCCGACTTTGCGCATCGCCACAGCGGCGATGCCGCGGCCGCGGCTTACCTCGCCCTGGGGCACGCCTATCTGCTCGATAAACGCTATCCCGATGCGATTACGAATCTGCGCCTGGCCGGCAAGGGCGGCAATGCGTTGGCCGACTATGCGGATTTCCTGGCTGCCGAGGCCAATCACAATGCCGGGAATCAGGCTGCCGCCGAGGCCCTGTTGCGCGGCTTCACCACTCGCTATCCCGACAGCATCTTCATCTCCCAGGCGCCGGAGTTGGAGGCCAGCGTTCTGCTCGCCATGGACGATGCGGCCGGAGCGCAGGGCGTCCTGACGGCTGCGGTCGACTTTGCCGGAAATCGGGCCGGCTACCAGCTTGCCGAAGGGCAAGTGGCCTTGGCCTTGGGACAGACGCAAGAAGCGGTGCGGGTCTTCAAGCATCTGCTGCTGGGGCATCCGCTCAGCGCCGAGGCGCAGACGGCGCGCGCCAGGCTGGTGGCGTTGGGTGCGGAGTCGACCCTGACCGTAGCGGAGATGCGCAGCCTGGGCGATGCCTACTTCAACGGCGGGCACTATGCGGAGGCTAGCGAGCAGTACCGCATTTTGGCTCATGCGCCTGGTCTCGATGCCCAGACGCGAAACGGGTTTGCCGTGGCCGAGGCTGCCTGCGACCTGAAACGGAAGCTATTGAGTACGGCGCAGGTAGAGGCGCTCGCCGATACCCCCGACGACAACGGTGCGCGGCGTCTCTATCTGTTGATGGAACTGGCCCGCAACCGCAACGACCTCGACGGTCAGCAGCGCATCGTGGCCCAGATGGAGTTGCGGTATCCGCAAAGCCCATGGCTGGCGGAAGCGCTTTACTCCAGCGGCAACATGTACCTGCTGCGCCACGAAAACTCCACCGCGGCCAGTTACTATAGTTACCTCGCGACGCATTTTCCGGAAAACAAAAATGCCGCTACCGCGCATTGGCGGGCAGGTTGGCTCACTTATCGGCAGGGACTCTATGCAGATGCCGCGCGCCTGTTCGACGAGCAGATCCAGCTTTACCCTGGAGCCAAGGAGACAGCGTCCGCGCTCTACTGGCGCGGGCGTCTCTACGAAACGCAAGATCGCAAGCCGGCCCTTGCCGCGGCCAACTACCGCACCCTGCTGCGTGCCTACCAGCATTATTTCTATTCCCAAATGGCACGAGAGCGGCTGGCCGCGCTGGGCGATCTGCCGCCGGTGGCGAAACCGGAACTGGATCGCATTCAGCCCACCCCGGTGCCGCATCTGCAGGAAAGCTTTCCCGCCGACAGCCCGCACCTTGCCGCGGCCCGCCTGCTGGCCAATGCCGGCTTGAACGACTACATCGCGCAGGAGATTGCCGCCGATCCCGACTCTGCTTCATGGAGCGCATTGGCCGAGGCGCAGATCTATGCCTCCTACGGCGAGACATACCGCGCCATGCGCTCCCTCAAGCGGGCTCTGCCCTTTGCGGCTTCGGCGCCGATCAACTCCATTCCGCTGGCCTATTGGCGCATTCTCTTCCCCGAACCGTGGTGGCAAACCATCAAGACGGAGTCGGCTAAAAACAATCTCGATCCGTACCTAGTAGCCTCCCTGATTCGCCAGGAGTCGGAGTTCAATCCCTCGGCCATCTCTCCTGCCAACGCCTACGGCTTGATGCAGTTGCTGCCCTCGGTGGGCAAGCAGATGGCGCACGAAGAGGGCATCGGCCATTTTCAAACCTTCCAACTGCTCGACCCGGCCACCAACATTCGCCTGGGAACTCGCTACTTGCGCAAAACGCTCGACAGGTTCGGCGGCGTGCCGGAGTACGCCTTGGCTGCCTATAACGCCGGCGACGAGCGGGTGGTCGACTGGCAGGCCGCCGGTCCCTATCACGGCACCGACGAGTTTGTGGAGTCCATTCCATTCAGTGAGACCCGGGAGTACGTCGAGGCGATTCTGCGCAATGAGGAAACCTACAAGGCGATCGATGCGCAAGCCGGCTCTCAGGGCGCGGTTGCGGTCTCCCGATAGAGGCCCTGTGCGTGCCGCAAATCTCTCTCCACTTTTTCGGATTCGGATTTTGAAGCTCTAAAACGGGGCATTTCGGTGTAGCATGGGCGCATGACGCCTTCAGATGCGGAACCCCATGCAGACTTCGGAACCCCGGAGTCATTGGAGCAGCAGGCCAAGGAGATGGTCATCGTTACCGGTATATCCGGTGCGGGAAAGGCTTCTGCGCTCAAGGCCTTTGAGGATCTGGGTTTTCACGCGGTCGACAATCTCCCCCTCGAGCTGCTGCCCGATTTCGCGCGGCTGGTCGCCAAATCCGCCGAAATTCAAAAGGCAGCCATTGTGGTCGATGTCCGCGAAGGTCCCACGCTTGATCGCCTCCCCGAAATCCTCAAAGGCGTAAAGCTTCTCTTGCCCACGCGCGTCGTTTTTCTCGAGTCGCAGGATGCGGTCCTCGTCCGGCGCTACTCCGAAACCCGTCGGCCCCACCCCTTGGGCAAAATGGAAACCGTCTCGCGCTCCATCGTGGAAGAGCGCCAACTGCTCGATCCCATCCGCAATGTAGCCGACACGCTCATCGATACTTCCGACTTCAACGTCCATGAGCTCCGCGCCAACATTCAGGAGCGCTTTGGCCACGAGGGCGAGGTCCGGCAACTCCTCGTCTCCTGCCTCAGCTTTGGCTTCAAAAACGGCGTACCTCTCGACGCGGATCTGGTCTTCGATGTCCGCTTCCTGCCCAATCCCCACTTTGTCCCGGAGTTTCGCAAGCTCACCGGCCTCGACAAAGGTGTGGCCGACTATGTGCGCAGCTTCCCGCAGACCCAGGAGTTCCTGATCCGGGTTACCGACCTGATGCTCTATCTGTTGCCCCACTACGTCAAGGAAGGCAAGAGCTATCTCACCGTGGCCTTCGGATGCACCGGCGGCCAGCATCGCAGCGTCATGATGGCCGAAGATATTGCCCAGGAACTCAAAAAATCCGGCTATCACGTGAAGGCCCTCCACCGCGACATGCCCCGCTAGTGTCGTATCCTCGTGATTTCGTAATCAACCCAGGAAAATGGGTGCCCCAGGTCTCGCTTTTGAGACCTGGGATAGCACGAACCCAAGGTACAGAATCATCCGGTCAAACATCACAAAACCCTTACACATCCCGCGCAGATGTTTTATATTCCCCTTTAATATGACATTGAAAATCCGTCGCGCTCTCATCGCTTCGCTGGCAGTTGCTGGCCTGCTTTCCTTTGCCCCCACCGCCCCTGCGCAATCTCCCGCCGCGGCCGAACCCACCGTCGCCGAAGCTCTCGCCTTCCTCGATAGCGCGGAAAAAGAACTCAACGCCATCGGCATCGATGTGGCCCGCGCCCAATGGGTGGAAGAGACCTTCATCACCGACGACACCGTGGCTCTGCTGGCTCAGGCCAATGATCGCCTCATCGCCCGCCAAACCGTTCTCATCGGCGAGGCGCGCCGCTTTGACGGTCTCTCTCTGCCCCCCGATGCGGCCCGCAAACTCATGTTGCTCAAGCTCAGCGAAGGCCTGCCCGCGCCCTCCGATCCCGCCCTGCGCGCCGAAGCCACGCAGAAAGCCGCCGAGCTCGACGCCGCCTATGGACGCGGCAAATACTGTCCCGACTCCGACCCCGACCACTGCCTGGGCATCGACGAAATCGGCGTCAAAATGGCCCACAACCGCGATCCCAAGGAACTTGAGGCTCTCTGGGTTGGCTGGCACAAGGTCGGCGTGCCCATGCGCCCCAGCTACGCCCGCTTGGCCGAGCTAAGCAATCAGGGCGCGCGCGAACTGGGCTTTGCCGATACCGGCGCGCTCTGGCGCTCCCAGTACGACATGACCCCCGACCAGTTCCAGGCGGAAATCGAGCGCCTCTGGACCCAGGTTGAGCCCCTCTATCGCGAACTCCACACCTACGTCCGCCGCAAGCTCATTGAAAAGTACGGCGACGCCGCCCGCCGTCCCAACGGCATGATTCCCGCCCATCTGCTCGGCAATCCCTGGGCGCAGGAGTGGGGCAACATCTACGACGTGGTCGCGCCGCCCTCGGGTCCCTTGCCCTACGATCTCGGCGTCATCCTCAAAGCCCGCAACACCGACGCGCCCCACCTCGTGCAGTACGGCGAAGGCTTCTACAAGTCCCTCGGCTTCGACCCGCTGCCCGAAACCTTCTGGAAGCGCTCCATGCTCTCCCACCCCCGCGACCGCGACGTGGTCTGCCACGCCAGCGCCTGGGACATCGACAACGTGCGCGACGTGCGCATCAAGGCCTGCTTCCAGCCCACGTCGGACGATTTTGTCACCGTCCATCACGAGTTGGGCCACAACTACTACCAGATGGCCTATCGTAATCAGCCCTTCTTCTTCCGCGACGGCGCCAACGACGGCTTCCACGAGGCCATCGGCGACGCCATCGCCCTCAACGTCACTCCGGACTACCTCAAGAAGCTCGGCCTCATCGACCAGATTCCGCCCCCCAGCGCCGACATCCCGCTCCTCCTCCACACGGCTCTCGACAAGATCGCCTTCCTGCCCTTCGGCCTGCTCATCGACAAGTGGCGCTGGCAGGTCTACTCCGGCCAGATCACCCCGGAGCACTACAACGCCGCCTGGTGGGCTCTGCGCGAAAAGTATCAGGGCGTCGCCCCGCCGGTGGCCCGCACCGAGGCCGACTTCGACCCCGGCGCCAAGTTCCACATCCCCGGCAACGTGCCCTACATGCGTTATTTCCTGGCCCGCGTCTATCAGTTCCAGTTCTACCGCGCCATGTGCCAGGCGGCCGGCTACCAGGGTCCACTCAACCGCTGCTCGGTCTACGGTTCCAAGGAAGCCGGCGCAAAGTTGAACGCGATGCTCGAACTGGGCCGCTCCAAGCCCTGGCCCGAAGCCCTCAAAGCCATGACCGGAACCGACAAAGCCGATGCCTCGGCGATCATCGAATACTTCCAGCCGCTCCTCGTCTGG
>JAATFE010000221.1 GCA_015655365.1 Terriglobales bacterium | reverse complement strand
TAGAGAAATGCTATAGATCTACCTGGGCGCATAGAGAGCTTCAAGCTTTCGGATGGCCTTGAGCATGTTGCTCAGGGCCGTTCTGCCCACCTCTTCCTCGAATTCCTTCTGCAACTTATCGAATGCGGCAATGACGCGCAGCGCGCACTTTTTTCCCTGCGGCTTCAACGTCAGTTGGTAGGCCCGCGCGTCTTCGGGGTCGATCTTTCTTTGCAAAAGACCCTTTGCCTCCAGCGACGAAACGCAGTGGCTCACATTGCCGCGAGTGGTTCCGAAGGTTTCCGCCAACTGCGATGGCTTGACCAGCTTGGGCGCCTCAAAAAACATGGCCGCCAACACTAGGCCTTCAAGGAAGCCGAGGGTGTCGGCGGCAAGAACCTGGGCGGTGAGCGATTCAAACCGGCGTGCTGCCCGGTTGACGGCAAATAAAGGGCTCTCGTCGAGAAAAGCATCGATACGCATAGGGAAATAATAATTGAACTGGTCAACTATTCGACACAACATTAAATCATCCTTGTGCCGTGGTCCGGTGACGATCAGGATGGAAACTATGAAGATTTCCAAAGTATTGCCGATAGCCGGATGCATTCTAATGGTAGCCACGCAAACATTTTTCGCACAAAGCGCCCTCGTTCCGCAGCTTGTGGAAACCATGGTGGTTCTGGGATCGGCGGTTCCAGTGCCGCTGGCGGAGTCGCCGGTCTCCGTGGTGCTGTTGCCTGTGGAAGGCAAGACGCTCTCGCTGGAGTCGCCGCAGGATCTGCTGCGCGAGGACAGCTCGGTTTTTCTGGAGCAACGCGGCGCGGGCGGCGGACAGGCCGACCTCGCCTTGCGCGGCGGCAGCTTTGAGCAGACGCTGGTGCTGCTGAACGGCTTCCGCATCAACGACAGCCAGACCGCCCATCACAATCTCGACCTGCCGGTTCCGCTCGATGCCATGGACTCGATCCAGATTTTGCACGGCGCCGGTTCCACACTGCACGGTGTGGATGCGCTGAGCGGGGTTGCGGATTTTTTGACCGCCGCGCCCTCCGCAGCGTCGCTGCATCTGCGCGCTGGAGACGGCAGCTTTGGGAGTAATGAAGAATCTGTGCTGGCGGCCTTGGCGCGTAGGCGTTGGAGCAGCCGGTTGACGGCCAATCGCAACTTCTCTACGGGGTTTATTGCCGACCGCGATTACCGCAACGAAGACGCATCGCTGGAAAGCTGGACCGGCTCGTGGCTGGGGACTACGGACCTGTTGTTTGCGGCCAGCGACCGGTCATTTGGCGCGGATCAGTTTTACGGGCCGTATAGCTCGTGGGAGAGAACCAAGGGGTGGTTTGCTTTCGCCCGGCAGGAGTTAGGCAACCGCACCGTGGCGGCTTTCGGCTACCGGCGTCACACGGATGAGTTTGTGCTGCTGCGCGACGATCCGGCGGCCTATGAAAACAACCACAGGGACGGCTCCTGGCAGGCTTCGTTGCGGCGCACGATTCCGCTGGCCGCGCCTTCTTTGCTCTTGTTCGGAGTGGAGGCGGATGGCGACAGCATCGAGAGCAACAACCTCGGGCTCCATGCGCGCAACCGCGGCGCGGGCTATGTGGATCTGGATTTGCGCCCGGCCAAAAGCCGCTGGAACTTATCGTCCGGCTTGCGGGAAGAGATCTTTTCCGGCGGCGCACAAACCGCGCTGTCTCCGCACCTTGCCGGGAGCTTGCGGCTGACCGATAAACTCAAACTGCGCGCCAGCGGCGGATACGGCTTCAGGATTCCGACTTATACCGATCTTTATTACTCCGACCCGACGACGATCGGGAATTCGAAACTCAAACCGGAGTCTGCCTGGAGCGGCGATGGGGGCGTGGACTGGGCCTTGTCGCAGCATTTCTCTTTTTCTGCTACTGGCTTTTACTCCCGCCAGCACGACGCCATCGACTATGTGCGCGCTTCGCCTGCGGTTTCATGGAGAGCGGCGAATTTGAGCGGGCTGCATTTTCGCGGGATCGAGTCTTCGCTTGCCTGGGTGCCGGCCAAGGGGCAGTCGGTGCGCATTGCGTGGACAGAGCTTTCCGGTGCGCAGGATGCGTTGCACGGACTGCAATCGGAGTACATCTTCAACTATCC
>JAATFE010000289.1 GCA_015655365.1 Terriglobales bacterium | reverse complement strand
CGGCAGCGTCGCCGTCGTTACCGATCCCGCGCGCCGCAAGGCTCTGATCAAGCTCTATTGCAAAAGATTTGAATTGGGTACGGTCTTTCGCCTGGCGATTGGCCAGTGCGATCTCTATGAATTCCGGCCGGATTTCTTCCGTTATATCGACAACGCCAAGTACTTCGGGTACAAATTCGAGGTCTCGCGTCAGACGAACGCCCCCGAAGAGTCCGCTCTGCCCGCGCACTTGGAATAGCAGCCCGTAAGCCTCATCCCACAATCCGCTCGAGGTACTCCGCGTCCACCTTGACTGAAGCATGCTGGTTGATCAGCCCGATTGAAAGTACGAACCTCATGCCGTTGGCCTGCTTCACCAAAACGCCCTGGACGCCTTGCATGGCACCGCTCTACCTTTCGCATTCGGCCAAGACGCTTTGCTTGCAATGGAAAGACCACGCCTCCGGCCCCATCGAGAGCCGAGGACCCACTCGCCCCGGCCGAGGACCCGCGTGTCCAACCGGAGTAGTGTTCAAAGATTCTCTTTGAACACTACTCTATTGCGCGGGGTTCGCCGGTAGTTAGAAAGGCGACTCCGGAGATCACACTTCCCGAAGCCAGCACGTCTCTGAGCCGTTCTGGATTTGGACCGCTACGTCCAGCCGCCGTTTCCAGCAGCCGCAGCGCCGCCGCCGGCGTGGTTTCCGCCGGGAGGCGGAAGATCCACGGAATGTTGGTCGAGGTCAACGACTTGTCGCTGCTCAAGGCCACCACCGGCACAAAGCTCTTCAGCGCCAATTGCTCGGCCAGGTGGCTGGCATCGCGATCCAGGGCCAAAATCGCCAGGGCGTGCTCGTCCATGAGGGCATGAACCAGTTGGGTTGAAGCCGCGCCCCAGTTCTGATCGCTGGCCACCGGCAGCAGGGTCCACGCTCTGGCCGGACCGGCTGCCAACGCGGCCAGCACCTCAGGCAACTGCACCACTTCCGCCGCCCGCGGTCCAAAAAGGACTACACGCACCGGCGGCCCCGCCGGCACGTTGTCGCGATGTGGACCGGCGTACACAACGCTATCCTCGCCCACGCGCGCATAAGGCGCCTGCCCCAGCGCGGGGGCCGCTTGCGCGGCAGGAACCAGAGACGTCTGAGACGCTGTTTTTTCCATCGTCGCCACGCGATACGTCACCGCGCCGTTGTGCACCGTGCCCAGGTACATGGGCGCGATATTCTTCTGGTTGGGATCGAAGACCATGTGCCCGGTTACGCCTTCGTAGTCCACAATGCCGGACAGCGCATCGTGAATGCGGGCGCGGTTGAGGCCCGCCTTGCAGATCGAGTCCAGCAGCGCATTCATCGCATCATAGGCCAGCGAGGCAAACTGCTCCGGCTGCTCCTGGAAGCGTGTCTCGAAGCGCTGGTTGAAGTCGATCCACTTGGGGTCCTTGCGCGTGGGGTCGTAAGGGAAGACAGCCTCGAAGCCCTCGGCTGCCGGCCCCGCCTCGGCCAACAGCGTCGGTCCCAGCGTGCGATAGGCTCCGAAAACCCGCTGCTTCATTCCCGCCGCGCGCATCTGTTTCAGGATTCCCGCCGCCTGCGTCTCGTCGGTCCACAGCACAATGGCGTCGGCACGCGAGGAGGCGATTACTTTGAGCTGCTGCGTAAAATCCGTGGCACCAGGCAGATACTTCTGCTCAATCACCACTGGGTGCCCCAGCCGCCGCGAGGCGTCGCGGAACTTGGGCACGCCAAACCGCCCATAGCGCTCGTTCACGCGCAGCAGCGCCACGCGTTTCAGGCCCAGTTCGGTAAAGATGCGGCGGGCCAATGTGAGGCTCTGTACCCGGTCGTCCTGCAAGTCGGTGAAGTACCACGGGATGTAAGTTTCGGGAATGGTGGGATCGGTGGACGCCGAGTTGACGATGGGAATTTCGGCGCGCAGGGCCACGCGCAGCGCGATGTGCGTCGACTCGGAACTGATGGAGCCGAAAATCGCCCAATCCTTGTCGTCGTAGACCATCTTCACCACTTCGTTGGAGGCCGAGCCCCAGATGGTGGGATCGGTGGGCCGGTCGTCTCCATAGACCGCCTTCGCCTGCCAATTGTCGTAGTCGTTGTGCAGCATCAGCTTGAAAGGCTTGCCGCCGTAGCCGCCGCGGGCATTGGCTTCTTCCACGGCCAACTGTGCGCCGTGCAACATGCGCAACCCGAAGATCTGCTGCGGGCTGTGCTCGATGGGCCCGAAGAAGCCGATGCGCACTTCGGTCAGATCCTTGGGGTCGGGAATGTCCCGCGCCGCGCCGGAGTAAATATTGGGGTGAACATAGTTGAGGTCGTATGGCGCCGCGAACTTCGCGTAGGGGCTCAGATCGGCAGGCTCGCCGGCATAGGGCGCAACCGCGCGATCCGGGGGCGGACCCGGCGGATGCACGCCGCACTCGCACGCGCCTTTACTCTGGCCCGCCGCGCTCGACGCGGCAACCGCGATACACCAACAAGCCGCAACCAACAACCATCCCTTGCTCATCGCTACTCCTTCGCTACGCGGCGGTGGATCAGTCCCATTGTCGCAGCACACTTATCGGAGAACCGTTTTTTCAGAGGTTCCCGGTTGGCGCGCAAGCGCCGTCTGCCGCACCGCAGGTGCTGGCAACCTTCTCGGTGCGGAACATGGCGATGGCCTCGATCTCGACCAGCAATTCAGGCCGGCAAAGATGCGCCTGGATGCCCGTCGAAGCAGGCAGCGGATCGAGCCCCTGTTCCTTGAAGAACGCCGTGCGCCCCGCATTGAACGCGTCGTAATCGCGATCGATGTCGCGCAGATAGCAACTGGTGCGCACGATGTCGTGCCACGTGCAGCCTTCGGCTTCAAGCAGGCCCGTAATGTTGTCAAAGGTCCGCCGCAGTTGCGCGTCAAAGTCGCCGATGTGCACGCTCACGCCATTTTCGTCGATCGAGGCCGTGCCGGAAATCAGCAGAATCGCGAGGCCATTCAGGTCGATCCTCATGCCGCGCGAAAAGGAGCTTGGCTTGGCATAGGCGTAGGCCTCGTTGAGTACGCCGTGATTGGTCATCGCGCTCTTCTTGATCGGCGCGTGTGCGATTGTCTCCAAAAGATCGGCAAATCCGTTCATGGTGCTGCTCCTTCTTATTGGCGAATTCCGTGGCTCAATCCCTTGGCCGTGGCAACCCAAATGTCGCTGCCCTGAAAGTCGAGGCCGAGAACATAATTGTGGGCCGGCGCGGTAGTGACGGCAACCGGCATTACATTTCCTTTTGCGTCGCGCACCGTCATCTCCGGCTTGCCGGTGGTGAGCGAGGGCCGATAGACGGCCCAGTTCACGCCGTCGTAAAATGCCAGTCCCTTGTCGGTGCCGAACCAGGCGCTTTTTGTGTCGACGCCCT
>JAATFE010000293.1 GCA_015655365.1 Terriglobales bacterium | reverse complement strand
GCGTTAGCGCAGGCGTGCCCAAACGAACCCGAGATTTCACAGCTAGATTTCCGCCCAACGCCGCAGAAGATTGTGATAGACCCCAGTCAACTGCACACCGGCCGCGTTGCCTGGGACGTCCTTCGCCAGTCGCTGAATTGCCGTGTCCAAATCGTAGAGCAACGTGCGATCGCCGTCGCTGCGAATCATGCTCTGTATCCAGAAGAACGAAGCGACCCGCGCTCCCCTCGTCACTGGCGTGACTCGATGCAGGCTGGTCGCCGGATACAAAACCATATGTCCAGCGGGAAGCTTCACGCTATGTATGCCGTAGGTGTCCTCTACAAGCAACTCACCGCCGTCGTATTGCTCGGGTGCAGACAGAAACAGCGTCGCTGAAACATCCGTACGAATCCGCTGGCCGGTCGAGGCCATCGCGCGAATTGCAGTGTCCACATGCGTCCCAAAGTGCCCGCCGCCAGTATAGCGATTGAACATCGGCGGAAAGACCCGCGATGGCAGTGCCGCCGACATGAACAACGGCGAACGGGCCAGAGCGGCCAACACCATCTCGCCCAGTTTTACTGCAACAGGATGTCCCTCCGGCAACTGGAGATTTTCTTTGACGCTTTGTGCTTGATACCCGGCCGTTACCTTGCCATCCACCCACTCCGCCGCATCGAGAGCAGCTTGCGCTTGAGCCACTTCCTCTGCATTCAGCACATCCGGAATCGTAATCAACATACTTCCATCTCCCTCAGCTTTCGGTTACGGAATGGAAAGCAGGCACGCATACATTCGAGCGGCCTGCTTCCCAAGATCCATTGCTGCGGCCTAGTTGAACCTGAAGTTCACACCAATCAGCGCGCTCGCCCCAGCTCCTGGTATCAGGTGGCTCGGGTGAGGCAGATCGATGTAATAGCGGTTCAGCAGGTTATTGACGTTGACCTGCAATTCCAGCTTCTCCGTCAATGGGCGCTTCAGCATGGCGCTGAAGATCCAATATCCCGGAACCTGTTTCATGGCCGTGCTCGTCACCACGTAGCCCGGCCCGTTCGGATTCGCGGCAAACCCTGTTGGCACATACGGCACGGTCGAGCTCGCCGTTCTGCTGGCAACATAATTTCCGCCCAGACCGCCATTCAACCGTAGCGGCAATCGGTGGGTCACAAACAGGTTGAACGTCTGCTTCGGCACATTCGCCAGCGGATAGCCAACCGCTGCCGGAAAGAACTTTGAAAAGAGTACATCGCTGTCCAGGTACGCGTAGCCTGCAACAATGTCCATTCCTTCCGGCAGCCGCCCCACCACGCTGAACTGCACACCTTTCACGCGTTGATTCCCCGCAGCCACGATGTTATTCGAATTCGTGGGATCGGTCTCGTGTGCATTGTCTTTCTCGGTGCGGAACCACGCGCCCTCCATCAGCAGCCGTTCGTTCAGAAAATTCCATTTCGCGCCGGCCTCATAGGACTCATTCTCTTCCGGCGCTGCATTCGAGTTCACCAGCCCAACGCTCAAGCTCAGCGACTCGGCCGAAGGATCGAAGCTCGTTCCATAGTCGAAGTAAAGGCTGCCGTGGCTCGAAGGCTTGTAGACGAGCGCCGCGCGGTAGCTCGGCTGCTCATCGACCCTGCGGATGGGAGGCACTGCCGCAGTCACTGTGCCGCCAGCCGGCGGTGCGGGCTGATAGAGGTTGTAGCCCGTATCGAACCTGTCCCACCGTACGCCGCCACTGAGCTCGAAGAGCCTCCCTAGCTTCATTGTGTCGATGAAGTACACCCCGACGCTCTTTGCCTTGGTATGCACAATCGAAG
>JAATFE010000321.1 GCA_015655365.1 Terriglobales bacterium | reverse complement strand
CTCTTGCGAGGTGTCGCCTACGCCGCTCCTCAACGACCCATCACCAAGCTTGATGAAATTCCATCCGCGCGCTTGGATCTTCTTTTCCAGCCAGCGTGCATCCACCGATCGCACAAAGTTCCATCCCTCTCGGAATCCTTCCGTCGAGAGCTTAATGCCGTCGGGCAAATCAACCTGCACACGCAAGAGCATATTCGATTCGGCGATGTCGCGCATTGACGTTCTTCTTTCTTGCTGCATTCAGTAGATGCAATTCGGTTCACATAGAAGCTATACAGAGCCGCCGTCAACTTGTGCGATGAAACCACCCCGACGTTCGGGGCGCGCAATTGCAACACCGGTGTCTCCGCCCATTGTGTGCTCTATGCCTTGAAACCCGACGGACTCCAACGGGTATGACTGCCTGGACAACTTCTGTTCCGGCTTGGGAAGTGTTTCCATAATCCTCAACAGGGAACCCATGCTGCTGCCTTTCTGAAAGAACGCGTCGGCTGCAACACCACATGGCACCTCATCGCCGCAGAACGAGCCGCTCATGGCGATCGTTTGGATTCCGGGAAACTGGCTCCGGATCGTCGATAGCAACTCGAAGCCGGACATCCCTGGCATGTTGAGGTCGGTTAGAATGATGTCTGGAATTTCCTGCCGGATCTCTTGCAATGCGGAGAATCCGTCGGAAGCAGTTCGAACGCGATATCCAATCTCAATGAGAACGTGTGACATCGATGTTCTTATCGAAGGCTCATCGTCTACGATGAGGAGTCCCACTTTCGCTTCTTGCATATCTCACCCGTTAACAGCTTCCTTAAGAGGATTAGAGAAAGTCTTCCATGGATCAAACTACGAATCTGTTCAATTTCGCACAGAGTTGTTGGAACCTTATTGGCGCGTTTTGTGTCACTTTCATAAATGCACGAAGACAGAGCGGTCGCCGTGGTCGCTGCCAAATGGTTGCGGAGAGGCGTTCGTTTCACATTGCAAAACCTGGTCCAGCGAATATCGTCCTGCCCGTTACGCGCCAGTTAGGTCTCTGACCGCTTAAAGTTGTACCAGCTTGGGTGCCCCAGGTCTCGCTTCTGAGACCTGGGATAGCACGAACCCAAGGTACTAAATCATCCGGTCAAAGACCTAGTCATTCAGCGCGGCCAAGGAAAGGGCATCCTCTTATGTCGGATGGGAGACCCATTTCACTTGAGCGTTATTGCTCAGACGGCGTGAGGTAGTCGCTCTAATGTGAGAACTACCTTGTGCGCCTCAAGTGCGCGTAAAGCGAGAGACGCCGCGCATAGGTAGAAAAAAGGTGAGATGCATGAAGAAGCTTGTGACGTTAGTAGCATTGTTCAGCTTGGGTGCGGCTAGCGCCGCCTGGGCCGAGACCCGCGAAGAAACGCAGAACCGGCTGGAAAGTGCAGCTACGGTACTGCACGAGATCATGGCCACTCCGGATAAAGGCATTCCGGATGATGTATTCGATCACGCAAAGTGCGTAGCGGTCGTGCCACGCATGATCAAGGCCGGCTTCGTGTTTGGCGGAGAGAATGGCCGTGGCTTGGCAACTTGCCGCACAGCACACGGCTGGAGCGCGCCAGCGTTTTTTGCTATTACGGGCGGAAACTGGGGATTGCAGATTGGCGTCGAAGGCGTGGATCTGGTCATGATCTTCCAGGGCGACAAAGGAATGCAACATCTGCTCGCCAGCAAGTTTCAGCTTGGTGCGGATGCCTCCGCGGCAGCCGGACCGGTCGGACGCCATGCTTCCGCCAATACGGATTGGAAGCTTGATACCGAGGTCCTGACCTACTCGCGGGCCAAGGGCGCCTTTGCTGGACTTACACTGACCGGAGCCAATCTGCGCCGGGACGACGATTCCATGGATGCCTACTACGGGCACGATATCTCCACACGCCGCGTTCTGTTGGGCGAAATTCCGTCGCCTGCCTCGGCACATGCGTTCATCGATGCAGTCCGGGAAGCCAAATCAGAGGCCAAAGCATCCAACTAGTTAGTTGGTTTCGAATCTTTTGTGGCGTCCGCAACCGCTGTCAGGGCTCGGGCGCCACAAACATTCAGGGAGTGTGCATATGCTCTGGACGATCTTTGTCATCATCCTGGTGTTGTGGCTATTGGGCTTCACCTTCCATGTTGCCGGTGGTCTGATTCATCTCCTACTGGTGATTGCGGTAATTATCTTGGTCTTCAACCTGGTAACCGGCCGGCGGGGTCTCTGAACCGGAGAAATAGCGCCAATTGTGGCCTATCGGCGCTGATCGGGACTCGTCAGGTCGCCCGATTCGATTGCGAATAGAAAAGCCACAATGGTGCTCGAAGCGCTGGCCAGGTCGCTCGCTGGCTCACAGGTCGTCGCGGATCAGGTCGCTGTGATCCACTTTGGGCCGGGGAGTCGAAGCAAAAGCGGTGAACTCCGATCTGGACCAGGGCATCGAGAAGAATCTCGATGCCGCGCTGATCCAAAACCATCTGCACGATAACGTGAATTACGCCGTAAAGAACGGCGTCGTCACTCTATCTGGGGATGTGAATTCGGAGCACCGGCGCACAGGCGCTGAGAAGGTTGCATCCACTGTGCCGAACGTGAGGCAGGTAGTGAACGCCCTGCGTGCCGTCAAACACAACAAGTCCAGTTCAGCGCAGTAGGGACCGCGGTCCTCAATTAGGCTCTCGCAGGGAGATGGTCTTGCAACTCTGGAACTCCTTCTTGCTTGCCTTCAGCGTGCTTCTTCCGCTGATCAATCCGCTCGGGTCGGCGCTGGTTTTTCTCGGACTGGTCGGCGAAGCGCCTCCCCAAGTCTATCGCTCATTGGCGCGCAGAATCGCCATCGATAACATAGTTTTTCTGGCGATTATTGAGCTGGTGGGCGCAGCCATCCTCAATTTCTTCGGCATCTCTCTGCCCATAGTCCAACTCTCGGGCGGCATCGTCATCGCAGCAATGGGCTGGTCGGTGTTGAACGAAAGGGATGCAAGTGCGAATTCCAGAAACAAGCAGGAAGAGACCGAAGTGCGCAGCGAGACGCGAAAGGAAGATCTCGACCAGAAGGCATTTTACCCCTTCACTTTCCCGGTAACCTCGGGGCCTGGCACACTCGTTGCTCTCTTGACGCTCACCGCCCATATCTCGAATCGCGTCATTTCGAGAGACATTCTGGCCCATGTCGGAGTGTTTCTCGCCGTAGTTGTCCTCAGCGTGCTCGTCTATTTCTGCTACGCGTATGCACCCAAGATCTCAAAGGTCATCCCTCCGTCCACTGCGCATGGAATCCTGCGGGTCATTGCGTTCATTCTGCTCTGCATTGGTGTCCAGATTGCATGGAATGGGCTTGCCGTGCTCCTTGCAGAATTAATGAGGCCGTGAGTGTGTGTCCATGACACGAATTTTCAGCACAGGGAAGCGGCTGCCGCGGATTGTATTCCTTTGTGATCGGGTCCGAAAAAAACAGGCTTTCTTGCTTGAATCGGAAATGGGCAGCATGTTCGCAGTTCGCTCATCCATGTAATTGTCCATAACTGGAACGGCTCTCATCGACCTGCGAGCGAGCAGGGAACTGTGCGTTATTGCATTGGCGCAAGGAAAGGCGGCGTGCTATGATCTGGCCGGCGATTCACACCCAGCCGCACCAACCTTAATCTCGGGAGTTGAGCCATGCCTGCCGCCAAGCCAAAGCCAAAAGTTGTTCGCACCTCGCTCGCCAAGGTCCCGACTGGGATCCAGGGGCTGGATGAAGTCACAGGCGGGGGGCTGCCAAAAGGCCGAGTCACGCTGGTGTGTGGCCGCGCAGGCTGTGGCAAGAGCTTGCTCGGCATGGAATTTCTGGTGCATGGCGCGGTTGAATACGGCGAGCCTGGTGTCTGCATGAATTTCGAAGAAACCGAGGAGAAACTGACGGCCAACGTCGCATCGCTGGGTTTCGATTTACGCGATCTTTCCAAACGCAAAAAGCTGTTAGTGGATTTCGTTTCCATTGAACGAAACCAGATTGCCGAAACCGGAGAATACAATCTCGATGGTCTGTTCATCCGATTGGCCCATGCTGTCAAAGCAATCAAGGCGAAGCGCGTTGTTCTTGACAGCGTTGAGGCGCTCTTTTCCGGAATCGTCGACTCAGCGATATTGCGCTCTGAACTCAGCCGTCTGTTCCGTTGGCTAGAAGACCAGAAGCTCACTGCGATTGTTACCGGAGAAGCCGGAAGCGATACGTTAACCCGCCACGGGTTGGAGGAATACGTCGCCGATTGCGTCATCTCGCTGGACCATCGGGTTTCGGATCAGATTTCCACCCGGCGGTTGCGTATCGTCAAGTACCGGGGCACTTCCCACGGCACCGATGAATATCCGTTCCTGATCGATGAAGAGGGCATTTCGGTGGTGCCCATCACGTCTCTCGTGCTCAATCACAAAGCTCTAAGAGACCGGGTTTCGACCGGCATCGCCAGCTTGGACGAGATGATGGAGGGCAAGGGATTTTTCCGCGGAAGCAGCGTACTGGTGACCGGCACAGCGGGCACAGGAAAGTCCAGTCTGGTCGCGAATTTTTCCAGCGCCTCCTGCGCCCGCGGCGAAAAGTGCCTTTATTTTACCTTTGAAGAGTCTCCCAGTCAGATTCTCCGCAACATGCGCTCGGTTGGTCTTAACTTGGAGCCATGGATGAAGAAAGGCCTGTTGCATTTCAATGCAATGCGCCCAACCAGCACTGGCCTGGAAGGGCATTTGGCCGTGATTCACAGACTGATTTCTCAGATACGACCGAGCGTTGTGGTCATCGACCCGATTACGAACTTGGTTTCGGCATCCGGCAGCTATGACATTAAATCGATGCTTGTGCGCTTGGTCGATTTCCTGAAAATGCAACAGATCACATCGATTTTCACAAATCTGACCTTCGCAGGAGACCCGCAGGAGAGGACTGCGGCGGCTGTTTCTTCCCTCATGGATACCTGGATTGTGTTGCGGGACAGCAAACCCAATGGGCGGCCGCGACGTGAGCTTTACGTTTTGAAATCCCGCGGCATGGCCCATTCGCGCGAGGCGCGCGAGTTAATCGTGAGCAAGAAGGGCCTGGAGTTGGGCCTCGTGCTGAAGGATCACCTTCTGGCCTCGGCGGTTGAAGGCCCAAGTGCGGTTGCGGCAAGCTAGGTCTTTGACCGCATGAAGCGGTACCAGCACTGGGTGCCCCCGGTCCCGCTTTTGGGACCGGGGAAAGCACGAACCCAAGGTACAGAATCATCCGGTCAAAGACCTAGTTGCAAGTCTGGCTGATTCAGGCCAGAGACGGAGAGCCGACATGGAGAAGATTCCGGCAAAGAAGAGCCCCGCGAAGAGAAATGCCACAAAGAAGAGCGCGGCAAAGGCCGACGCGAACGATTTCTACCGGCTGCGGCTTTACATCGCGGGCCAAACCCCTAACTCGATTACTGCAATCGCCAACCTAAAAAAGATCTGCGAGGAGAAGCTGAAAGGCAAATACCGCATCGAAGTGGTCGACTTGCTTGAGAAGCCGCAACTCGCCAAAGGCGATCAGATCATCGCCATCCCGACCCTGGTGAGAAGGCTCCCGCCACCAGTCAAAAGAATCATTGGGAACCTCTCGAAGACAGAGAGCGTTCTTGTGGGTCTGGATCTTCAACCAGCACGCTGAGGTAAGGTCTCAAAAACTAGATGTCCAACAAACGAACGCATTCCGATGTCCGAGCTCTCCAAGGAGGGCTGCGCGGCAAAACCAATGCGCCGCAGAAGACTCGTAAAAGTCCAAAAACTGCTCAACGCAAATCTCCGGCGTCCACGCCTGCCGATCCGTATTCCAAGCTCCGCGCTCGGCTGAAGACTGCCGAGGAAACTCTTCGTGCCATACAGTCTGGCGAAGTGGATGCTTTGATGGTGTCCGGCCGTCGCGGGGAGCAGGTAGTAACTCTGAAAGGCGGTGAGCCCGCTTATCGATTGTTAGTCGAGGCCATGAGCGAAGGCGCGGCGATCCTGTCGCGAGATGGTACCGTGCTCTACTGCAATCGAGGGTTTGCACAAATGATGGGCAGACCTTCCGGGAAAATTCTCGGAACCGTGTTCCAGTCGCTGGTTGTGGAAGCAGAGCAGGACAGATTCGAAGCGCTGCTCAAGAATGCTCGAAAGGCGTTCATGAAAGGCGAATTCAGTTTGCGTTCTAAGGAAGGTAGTCTGACTCCGGTCTATTTTTCTCTGAATAGGTTTCGCGGATTCAAAGGTCAGGCTCTGGGCATGGTCGTCACCAATTTGAGTGAGCAAAAACGCAAACAGGCCGAGGAGGTCAAGCAGGCCGATGCGTTGCACCGGCTCCTGCTGGAGCGCACACTCTCGGCGCAAGAGGAGGAGCGGCGCTGGATTGCCCGCGAGTTGCATGATGAAGCCGGCCAGTTGCTGACAGCTCTCTTGGTCGGCCTGCGCAGCCTCGATGATGTTCGGGAACTGGCAGTTGCCAGGGAACAGGGACGCCGATTGCGAGAAATAGCAGGGCAGGCCATCGACGAGGTCGGCCGCCTCGCTCGCGGACTTCACCCAACGGTGCTGGACGACCACGGTTTGGGTGTTGCACTGGGTCGCTACGTCAATGACTACACCGAGAGTCACAAAATAGCGGTAGATCTAAGGCTCGATGAAAATCAGTCCAATAGCCTGCCGTCGGGGGTCCAGATCACGTTGTATCGCATCCTTCAAGAAGCCCTGACCAACGTGGCGAGGCATTCCGGGGCCAAGAAGGTCAGCATTCGACTCGCCTGCTTAGCCATGGCCGTTGAGGTCTCGGTCATCGACGACGGATGCGGCTTTGACGCTGAGGCCGTAGCTGTTTCCTCCCACCGCCTGGGGATTCAGAGTATGCGCGAGAGAGCGGCTATGCTGGGGGGGACGATTCGGTTCATTCCCCAGCGCAAGGGAACTAGAATGCTGGTGCACGTCCCGCTTCTCAACCGGGACAGTGAGCCCTTAGCGGGATAGAGGAGCACTCGAAATGCCGGCGCGAAACCACAAGATCAGAGTAATGATTGCAGACGATCACGCGATTCTCCGCGCAGGATTAAGAATGCTGATCGATGCCCAGGCCGATATGGAGATTGTCTCGGAGGCCGACGACGGAGAAAAGGCGGTTCGGACAGCAAAGCAGATAAGGCCGGATGTGGTCTTGCTGGACCTCACCATGCCGCGGGGCGGCGGCATGAAGGCGTTGCAACAGTTGGCGCGCGATTGCAGCGAGATCCGGTTGCTTGTCCTCACCATGCACGACGATCCCGCATACCTGAGATCGGCACTGGCTGCCGGAGCCTCCGGTTACCTGCTCAAGAGGGCTGTGGATACAGAACTGATTGCCGCCATACGAGCGGTGCATCGCGGAGGAATCTACGTGGATCCGCGTTTGGCGAGCGTTCTTGTACAGGATGTGCTGGCCAAGAGCAGTGCGAGAGCCGGTCCAGCACGACCATCGCGCTTTCTTAGTCCCCGCGAACTGCAGGTTCTCAGACTTGTGGCGCGCGGATACACCAGCGCGGAAATTGCCAGTCAACTGTTTGTAGGCGTGAAAACAATCGAGACCTACCGATTACGCTTGACCGAAAAGCTTGGGTTTCGCACGCGTAGCGATGTCGTCCGCTTTGCCGTTCAGATGGGACTACTGACCCCGGAGTCGCTGGAGAGTGAACCGGGCACCTCGGCCCACTAGGTCTCTGATCGCTTGAAGTTGTACCAGCTTGGGCGCCCCAGGTCTGGGGTCCCCACGGATAGGTTTCCGTCCGTGGGGTGGAGGTCTCGCTTCTGAGACCTGGGAGAGCACGAACTCAAGGTACTAAATCATCCGGTCAGAGACCTAGCGCTTCAAGTCGGGAGCGGAATGCTGGCCAGTTATAGAGTGCACAAGCGCCTCTTGTCAGGGTTTATCCGGACAACTCCTTCCATTTTTAGTAACATCCCCGATAGTTGGGATATTCCAATTGCCGCACACTACGAGAAGGCTACAAAAGTGTAGCTGCGCGTGGAGTTATTTCACTCGCCTATGGTCTTTGATTCTCCCGCCGCAGCCCACACCCGGTTGGAAACCGCCTTGAAGGAGGTTCCATGTCAGCAACCGGTACGAACAACTCGACGTTCGACCCTGCGGCCTTTCTTGCGCATGCAGGTCTCGGTCGAAGACTTCTTGAAGTGAAGCCGAAGCAGGCGTTTTTCAGTCAAGGTGATCCTGCGGACTCTGTCTTCTATCTTCAGAGTGGACGCGCAAGACTCACGGTGGTTTCGCACAACGGCAAAGAGGCCACTATCACTCTCTTTTCAGCAGGAGAGTTTGTCGGAGAGGAGTCCCTCGCTTCGGTACCTGGATTGCGCATGGCGTCTGCGACGGCTGTGAATACCTGCGCCGCACTCGAGATTACGAGGAACGAAATGATCCGCGTAATCCATAGCGAACCGGGGTTTGCCGACCTCTTCTTGAGATTTTTGCTGGCCCGAAGCATGCGAGCCCAGGCCGACCTTGTCGATCAGCTTTTCAATTCCAGTGAAAAGCGTTTGGCGCGAATTCTTCTTTTAATGGCGGAATTTGGAAGGCCTGGCGAATCGGATGCCCTCATTCCACCCGTTACGCAGGAAACCCTGGCGGAGATGATCGGAACTACGCGTTCCCGCGTCAGCTTTTTTATGAACCGCTTTCGGAAACTCGGTTTTATCGATTACGACGGCCGCATCCAGGTGCACAAGTCGTTGCTCAATGTGGTCCTGCTCGATCAACTGCCCGAAGAGAACTCCGAAGGGTCGTCGATTGCGTCCGTAGCGTAAGCGCCGCTGGTGGTCTCTGTTTCACGCTGGCCCCATCGTCGGGCGCAGTGGCTACGACCACCCAGCGGTACTCTCACCGCTGCCCGCGCGCCCTGGTCATTGCCACCAGCGACCTCACCCTCCCTGAAACGCGCCTCTCGTTCACTTTTCTCCTCAAGCAGATGATCGGCCTTTGGCGCGAGAAATCTCATGCGGAGGTGGCCTATGCCCTCGCCCTGAAACTGCCTCCCCCAGGACTTCAAGGCCGTCATCTCGATATTGTTGCTGGCCAGCGGAAAATAGTCGGCTTGCCGCGGGAATGCCTAGGCGAAGACGCATTCCTAAATCGTATTACTCCGGGAGTTCCATCGGTTTGAGTCCGAAGGCTAGGAAACGATTTCTGAAGCCGCGCATCGCGTGCCTTTCTCCTTTGACTCCTGCGCGAAGACAATCCCGGGAGGAAATCATGCAAAATACAGGTTCCAGAGATCTTGCGCTTTCCTTTTTGCATGAAATGCATGTGAGAAACAACAGGAAAGCGTATTATCATTTTCACCAGTGAGCGCTTCCAGAAACAACTCTTCCGATCAGCGGCGGTCCGGGACCGTCAACATCCGCGACGTGGCCAGCCGCGCCGGTGTTTCCATCGCCACTGTCTCTCGTGTGGTGAACCACATCGCCACCGTCGATGCCGAGCTGGCGCGCCGGGTGTGGAAGGCGATTGAAGAAGTGGGCTACGTGCCCAATACCCAGGCGCGCGCGCTGGTCTCCGGCCGCAGCCGCATGTTGGGACTCATTGTCTCGGAGATCACCAACCCCTTTTTCCCCGAGCTGGTGCAGGAATTTGAGAATCTTGCCGTGGCGCAGGGCTATGAAGTGCTGATCGGTTCCACCAACTATGAGCCGGTCCGCACCGAGTCGCTGATCCGCCGCATGTTGCAGCGCAATGTGGACGGCGTGGCGGTGATGACCTTCGGCATCGAAGAGGATCTGGTCCAGAAGCTTGTGGAGCGCGAGTTCCCGCTGGTTTTTGTGGATGCCGGTCCCGCCCTGCCCAATATTCGCGTCCTCAAGGTGAACTATGCCGAGGGAATTCGCCAGGCGGTACAACATCTGGCCGCGCTCGGTCATCGTCACATCGCCTTCATCAGCGGACCGCTGCGCCTGCGCTCTGCCGTGGCGCGGCGCGACGCATTTCTCAAGTCCATGGCCGAGTTAGGCCAGATCGTTCCTCCTGAGCACATGGTAGAGGGCAACCACACCATGGAGGGTGGCATGGCGGCGATGGAGCATTTGACCGGGCTTGCCGAGCTTCCTACGGCGGTGCTTTGCTCCAACGACATGACCGCCATCGGCGTTCTTCATGCCCTCTACCGGACCACGCACAAAGTCCCGGAAGACATTTCGGTGGTTGGATTTGACGACATTCACCTGGCCCAGTTCATGCTGCCGCCGCTGACCACGGTGCAAATGTCGTGCAAGCATCTGGCCGCCGCCGCCGTTGAGGCATTGCGTGCCGGCATTGAGTCGGACCATCCCAAGGCCGCCCAGACCGAGTGGCACATTCCGACCCAACTGGTGGTGCGTCAGTCCTCAGCCTTCCCGCGCGGCACATTGCCGGCGCTGGTGGAGCGCAACGCGGGCAAGCGCAAAGGCGCAGCGACGAAGCGGAACAAGTAACTGCTGCGAGTTATTCCGGCTTGTTGGCGCGGACAAAGTACCAGCCCGGCTGCTCCTGCGTCATGACGTCTTTACCGCCAAGATGGGAAAACACCGCGCCCAGTTCCTTTGCGGGCGGCAGGTGGTCGTGCGCAATCGAGCCGTGCAGATTGGCATGGAAGCGATTCAACTCCGCGCTGCTCATCAGGTGCCCTGCGGCGATGACTCCGCCCGGCGCCAGCACGCGAAACAGTTCGCGAAATGCCGCTTCTCCGGAGCCCAGGTGCGGCGCGGTGTTGAAGCAGAGAACCAGGTCGATGGACTCGTCCGGCAGAGGCAGGTTCGTCGCGTCGCAGGCCAGCCGAACTAGCCGGCGATGGTGGAATTTGGCGCGGTTGTGCCTTAGCATCTCTTCGGCAAAGTCGAGTTCGATGATGGGCCTGGTGCGCGGATAAGAGGCGAGCAGCGAAGGCACAAGAATACCCGTTCCGCAGCCTACGTCGAGAATGCTTTTTGCCCCGTCAAGATAGGCGCATTGCACAAAGTTACGGATGCCCGGCGCGATCTGCGGCCCGCGCTGTATCTGATCCCACGAAGGAGCTATCTGATTGAAGAAGGCGTGCTTTTGTTCCATCGTCATCCGGTTTAGTTTTCATTACATCAGGCTTCTAGGTCTTTGACTGCATGAATTCGTACCATCGCTGGGTGCCCCAGGTCTGGGGTCCCCACGGATAGGTTTTCGTCCGTGGGGTGGAGGTCTCGCTTTTGAGACCTGGGATAGCACGAACCCAAGGTACAAAATCAATTGGTCAATGACCTAGACATGAGTAAGTAGAGAATCGTATTGCTGATGGTTTCACGCATCGGGGCTGGACCGAAGGCCAGGCATGATCGAATCTTGCTGACGGTATAACCGAAGAGTAGCGGAGTCGAAGAACCTGTGTCTCGGATTTCTGGCAGGGAGAAAAGGAAAGAGGCGATCAGGCGGCGGCAGAATCGTCTCCGGCCTTTGCCTGCTCCGTTTGCACCGGCTGTTTCTCCGCGATGGATAGCCGCAGCCCCACGGTTTTCAGAACGGCGACCAGGGTTTTGAGTGTTGGGTTGCCCTTGGGAGACAGCGCACGATAGAGAGACTCGCGGCTGATGCCTGCCGCAGCCGCTACTGCACCCAGTCCTCCGTAGGCCTCTGCAACAGCGCGCAAGGCGAGCAGTCCGCCGCCGCGCTCTTCAGGGTTGTCGAGCGCTTCCATGGCGACTTGCAAATAGGCGACAGCAAATTTGCGGTCCTCACGCAGCTCCTTCACTTCCCATTCGTTATAGGAGCCGACTCCAACAAGCTTGCTCATG
>JAATFE010000232.1 GCA_015655365.1 Terriglobales bacterium | reverse complement strand
GCCAGCCCGCCGCAAAAAACTTGAACTTCCCCTATTCCTGCGAATTTACTAGCTTTTTCCAGACGTTTGCCTTGAATCTGTACACATGATTTTTCGCCGAACGCACTCCGCGCTGATACACTCTCGACTGGCCGCGGTTTAAAAAAGCTCATCCCCGACCCCAATCAAAACCAAAATGACACCTATCGCTCCGATTTCTACTATCAATGACTTGTTTCGCCGTGTTTCCGCGGCAGCCAACCCGCGCGCCATTTTGTGGCTGGACGAGTCTGGTCAATGGCAACCCATTTCCTCGGACCAGATCTATCAACGGGGCCGGGCGCTCGCCGAGTCTTTTCTGGCCTGGGGCGTGCAAAAAGGCGACCGCATCGCTCTGATCAGCGAAAACCGCTGGGAGTGGGCCGTCACCGACTTTGCGACCCTGGCCATCGGCGCCGCGGACGTGCCCATCTATCCCACCTTGACAGGCGACCAGATCGCCGCGCTCTTGCGCGACGCCGGCTGTCGCATTGCCGTGGTTTCCAATCGTCAGCAGTTCGACAAGCTCAACGCCGTCCGCGACAAAACGCTCCTCGAACGCATTCTGATCATGGATTCGGATGCGCCGCCCGAAGGGGCCATCGCCTTCAGTTCCACCATGGTCGGCGCAGATGCCCGCGGCAGCGAGCACGACCCGGTCTTCGATGCCCTGGTCCGCACCATCAAGCCCTCGGACCTGGCCACGCTCATCTACACTTCGGGAACCACCGGCGAACCCAAAGGCGTCGCGCTGACCCACGGCAACATCGCGTCCAACCAGAACGTCGCGGCGGCGGGCTTCGTCCTCGACTCCAGCGATGCCCTCATTTCCTTCCTGCCCCTCTCCCATGTGACGGCGCGCGCTCTCGACTACGTCATGTACACCTACGGCGTGCAGATCGCCTATTGCTCCAAGTTCGACAAACTTCCCGAAGCCATGCGCCAGATTCAGCCCACCGTTTTTGTGGGCGTGCCTCGCGTTTTCGAAAAGATCCACCAGGAAGTCGAACGCCAGGCATCGCTTTCGCCGTTCAAGAAGCGGGTTCTCGCCTGGGCGGTCAAGGTCGGCGCAGCGCATCGCGACGAGGTCTACGATGGCCGCCGCCCCTCTTCTTTTCTGTGGAAGCTGGCCGACAAGCTGGCCTATTCCAAGGTCCACGAGGCCTTCGGTGGCCGGGTCCGGGTCTTCGTCTCCGGCGGCGCGCCGTTGGGCATCGACACCGCCAACTGGTTTGCCTCGGTCGGAATCGCCCTCTTCGAGGGCTACGGCATGACCGAGACCTCGCCTCTGATCGCCTTGAACTCCCCCGTTCGCCACCGCATCGGCACCGTGGGGCCGCTGTTGCCCAACGTCGAAACCAAGCTGGCCGAAGACTTCGAGCTGCTGGTCCGCGGTCCGTCGGTCTTTTCCGGTTACTGGGAAAAGCCCCAGGCCAACGCCGAGTGCTTTGACAAGGATGGCTGGTTCCACACCGGAGACATCGCCCATCTCGACGCAGACGGGTTCCTCATCATCACCGACCGGAAGAAGGAGTTGCTCAAGACCTCCGGCGGCAAGCTCGTCGCGCCCTGTCCCATCGAAAACAAGCTCAAAATCAGCTTGCTGGTGGC
Organism: Terriglobales bacterium; assembly: GCA_015655365.1. Lineage (GTDB taxonomy): Bacteria > Acidobacteriota > Terriglobia > Terriglobales > Acidobacteriaceae > Telmatobacter. The sequence goes on along the minus strand of JAATFE010000232.1, from coordinate 3,970 downwards.
GCAGGCGGCCCTGGTTGGCGACAAGCACAAGTTCGTGTCGGTCTTGATCTCGCCCAACTTCGCAGCCCTCGAGTCCTGGGCCAGCCAGCACGGGATCGAAGCCGAATCCCATGCCGGGCTCATCGCCAACAGCCGGGTCAATGCGCTTTACGGGGAGATTGTGCGCGAGGCCAATTCCAGTCTGGCCAACTTCGAAACCATGAAGCGCTTCCGCCTGGTGCCCGACGAGTGGTCCATCGAAACTGGGGAACTGACGCCCTCCATGAAGCTGATGCGCCGCGTCATTACGGCACGATACGCGGCGGCAATCGACGAACTTTACGCTGACGAAGCAACCGCGCGCGGCGAATAGGCGAGCCGAGCCGGTTCAAACCCTTGCCGAAAAGGGCGCGCTTTCCCCACATCCGCTGCAATGCGCGGAAGAAGGGCGCGCCCCAGGCGCCCACGCCCAACAGGGCCCCAAACAGAATCACAGCATCCACGCTGAGCCGCCCGGCGCGCGCCCAATAGATATTCGGCTCCAGGTTGAGCCATAGCGCAAACTCGTCCAGAGTGAGCGCCGCGCCCACGCCATAGCTCACCGCCATCAGCCGGCTGAAGAAGATCGAGAGCGGCGAGTGCGACCGTCCCAGGTCCAGCAGCCAGCCGTAACCCACCAGCAGCAAAATCAGGATGCCCCAAACCAGGTGGTGAATGTGCAGCCCGCGCACCATGACCCACTCGAACGGGCCCACGTTGCTCATGATCAGGCCTACCAGGAACCGCACTCCGGCAAAAGTCAGCACAAATGAGACCGAGGCAATAAACATGCGGCGTCGCGGCCGGTCGGGAATCGTCGTGCGGATAAGGAATCCCAGCCGCGTCAACTGCAACAACACCAGCAGCACGACCACGACCAGGCTGGCAAACGCCAGCAATAACAAGGCTCCGGTTCCGGGCATAACCCTATTCAATCATCTCGCCGCGCTAAACCCAACAAAGAATTGAGCCGCGATCCATCTCCGGCGGCGTGCGCGTTGTCACGATTTCGCTTTACAGGAGCGGAGTACACTGGTTAAGGCGTCGAGACCGGGAAATAGCTCGGCTAAGGCGTACCGTTCCAGGGAGATACTCCCAAGCCCGGCCAAGGCGGCCGCGCAAATTTCGACGAGGAGAATTTACGATGCGAGTTGCTTTGTTGACCGGCGGCGGCGATTGCCCCGGACTGAATGCGGTGATCTACGCGGCTGTCAAGAAGGGCATTAACCAGTATGGCGATGAGTTCTTCGGCTTTCTCAACGGCTGGCGCGGCGTGCTGGACAACAACTTCATCCCCCTCACCCTGGAGAGCATCGACGGCATCCAGTTGACGGGCGGCACCATCCTCCACTCTTCCCGCACCAACGTCAAAAAAATCCCCGGCGGCATCGAGAAGGTTCAGGAAGTCCTCAAGGCCAACAAGATCGACGCGCTCATCGCCCTGGGCGGCGACGACACCCAGTCCGTGACCCTCTTCCTCAGCGAAAACGGCGTCCCCAGCGTGGGCGTTCCCAAGACCATCGACAACGACATCAACGGCACCGACCAGACCTTCGGCTTCGATACCGCTGTCTCCATCGCCACCGAGGCCGTTGACCGCATCCGCACCACCGCCGACTCCCACAACCGCGTCATCGTGATCGAAGTCATGGGCCGCGACGCCGGCTGGATCGCCTACGCTTCCGGCGTGGCTGGCGGAGCCGACGTCGTCCTGGTTCCCGAAAAAGAAATCGACATCGACCACGTCTCGGCTCTGCTCAAGTACAACTACGACCACGGCAAGCACTACGGCATCGTCGTGGTGGCCGAGGGCTGCCATCTGCCCGAGGGCGGCCAGGTCGTCAATGAGAACGCTCAGCTCGATTCCTTCGGCCATGCCCGTCTCTCCGGCATCGGCGAAGCGCTCGCCGACCTTATCGAGAAGAAGACCGGCTTTGAGACCCGCTCCGTCAACCTGGGCCACACCCAGCGCGGCGGCGTTCCCACGGCCTTCGACCGCCTGCTCGGCCAGCGTTACGGCCTCCACGCCATCGACATGGTCCACGACCAGAAGTGGGGACGGATCGCGGTCCTCAAGGGCCTGGACGTTACCGACATCACCATCAAGGAAGCTATCGCCACCAACCGCCGCCTCGATCAGCGTTTCTTCGATGTGATTGCGGACCTGGAAGCGAAGGTCTAGTTTCTCCATCCTCAGCGGCACGCGAAAGCCATTCCCGGTTCGGGGGGGTGGCTTTTCGCTTGAAACATGGGTTAAAGTCGGGCTGTGCGTTACCGCCCTTATGCGCCCGAGGACTTTGACCAGCTCTACGCGATCGAGGAGGTGTGTTTCCAGCCTCCCTTTCGCTTTGGCCGCGGGTATATGCGCCATCTGGTGTTGAGCCTCGATGCGGCCACCTGGGTCGCGGAGGAGAACGGTTGGCTGGCAGGTTTTGCCATCGTCGAGCGTACGCGAGAACCCGGTCAGCCAATGGCCTACATTCAAACCATCGAAGTGATGCCCGGCCATCGCGGCCAGGGAATCGGCGCGGAACTCATGCGCCGTATTGAAGCTTCGGCACGCGCCATGGGCGCTCAAACAATCCGGCTTCACGTGGATGCGGAAAATGCGGGAGCGATCCGCGTCTACCAGGCGCAAGGCTATCTGTACGAGGGCCGGGAAGAGAACTATTATCCATGGGGCCGGGACGCATTGGCCTACGAAAAGCCCCTGGAGTCCGGCGAAGCGAGTTAGCCGCCCCACGAACCTGTCGTTCTGGCCAAGCCTCTGACCGCATGAAGCGGCACCACGCTGGGTGCCCCAGGTCCCGATTCTGGGACCTGGGAAAGCACGAACTCAACGCGCAAAATCATCCGGTCAAAGACTTGGCTCGAATAACCGCGGCGAGTTGTGGCGCCGATGAGTCCCGTGCTTGAAGCAGCACAGAAATCGGGTGCCCCATTCTTGGCGCGTTTTTGTTTTTGCGCCAAGGGTGGGAAACCTCCAATCGGCCTTGTTCATCGGCAGCATCCAAAACCGTCATGTCAGGCGGAATCGCACGACGTTTCAATTAGTTCGGCCATTCACACTTATCGTTCTACGCAACACGAAGGGAAATAAATGTCGATTAGCAACCCGAATATCCCCAAATCCATCCAGGCGCTCAAGACCTACACGGCCCAGATGTTCATGGCCGACCTGCTGGCCGGGATCACGGTGGGGCTGGTTGCTTTGCCGCTGGCCATGGCCTTCGGCATCGCCTCGGGAGTGACGCCGCAGGCCGGCATCTATACAGCGGTGGTCGCCGGCTTCCTGATCTCCGCGCTGGGCGGCTCGCGCACCCAGATTGGCGGGCCCACCGGCGCCTTTGTGGTGATCGTGGCCGGCATTGTTGCCCGCTTCGGCATGAGCGGCCTCGCCATGGTCACCTTGATGGCCGGCGTCCTGCTGCTCCTGATGGGGCTCACGGGCCTGGGCGCGGCCGTCCGCTTCATTCCCCGCATGGTGGTCATCGGCTTCACCAACGGCATCGCCATCCTCATCGCATCCACCCAGGTCAAGGACTTCTTCGGCCTCAAAACCGGCCCCGTCCCCAGCGAGTTTCTGCCCCGCATGAAGTTGCTGGCCGAGCGCTCCGCCAGCTTCAATCCGGCGGCGCTTGGCCTTGGTCTTGGCACGCTGGCCATTCTGCTGCTTCTGCCGCGCATCACCAGGCGGGTTCCGGCCTCCATCGTGGCGTTGTTGTTCTGCACCGCGGCCAGCATGTTGTTTCATCTTCCGGTCGAAACCATCGGCAGCAAATTCGGCGGCATTCCCCGCGGTCTGCCGCCCTTTGCGTGGCCCGATTTCCATTCCGAGCACTTTCTGCCCTTGATCCCCTCGGCCTTTACCGTGGCCATCCTGGCGGCGCTCGAAAGCATGCTCTCCGCCGTGGTGGCCGACGGCATGACCGGCGACCGCCACAACTCCAAT
>JAATFE010000052.1 GCA_015655365.1 Terriglobales bacterium | reverse complement strand
CCGCTGGTGATCAAGTTCTTTCGCGGGCGGTGGTGCTCCTATTGCGTGACCGAGTTGGAGGCGTGGCGCGACCTGTATGGGCAGCTACGCGAACGGGGCGGTCTGATGGTGGCGATCAGCCCGCAAACCGAGCGGCAAAGCGACTTCATGGCCGGCCAGCACGGGATTCCCTTCCCCTTGCTCTCGGACCCCGGCTGCGCGCTGGCGGAGAAGTTCGGGCTGGTCTATACCGTGCCGGAATATCTGCGGCGCTATTACTCGTCGATTATGGTCAATCTGCCGTTTATCAACGGCGATGCGAGCTGGCGGCTGCCGCTGCCCGCGACTTATGTGATCGGAAGAGACCGGAAGATCCTGTTTGCCGAAGCGCACGCCGATTTCCGCGTGCGGCCGGAGCCGGCGGAAGTAATGGAAGTGGCGTTCGCGGAGCATCGGCGGTAAAGAAAACCCGAAATGCAAACGCGGGTCCTTCGACTCCCCTTCGCTGCGCTCAGGGTCGCTCAGGATGACAGCATTTTTGGGGTAGTCCAAGTTAACTACATTTGATGTTATCTATGTTTGTTATAACCACTCGGCAAGCAAAACTTCCGCCTGCGCCAGGGTAACTCCGCGTAACAAGAAGACTTTGCTGCGGGATAACTCGCCGGTGGTAATTTCGACCGCGTTTTTTGGCACACCGAAGGTATCGGCCAGGAAGGAAGTTAGCGCCTGATTCGCGCGGCCTTCGAGGGGCGGCGCGTGGACCGCAATCTTCAACTGAGCCGCTGCGCCCTCGCCATAGACGCCGGTGATGGCGGTCTTCTTTGCGCCGGGTTGGGCGCGCACGGCCAAGGTGACGCCGGCGGGGTTGACGCGCAGCATCAGGCCGGCACCGTGTATGGGCTGCGCTTGCCGAACAGGGCCGTGCCCACGCGGATGCGGGTTGCGCCTTCCTCAATGGCCAAGGCAAAATCGCCGCTCATGCCCATGGAAAGGACTTCGAGCGCTAAGTGTGGGTACGCGGCAGCCCAGCGTTCGCGCCATGCGCCCAAGCTGCGGAAACAGGCGCGGGTCTCGTCCTCGGGCACGCCCAAGGGGGCGATAGTCATGAGCCCGCGCGGGTCGAGATGAATGAGCGAAGGCAGCCGCTCGAGTAGTTGCGCGGCCTCGGCGGAATCGGGAGCCAGGCCTGCCTTGGTCTCTTCGGTGCTGAGCTTGACTTCAAGCAGAATTGGCAAACGCTTGCCCAGCTTGCCCGCCGCCTCGTTCAGCCGCTCGGCCAGGCGCACGGAGTCGACCGAGTCGATGCCGTCGAAAAGTTCCACCGCGCGGAGAGCCTTGTTCGATTGCAGATGGCCGATGAGATGCACGCGGATAGGGCTTGCAGCCCTCTCATGCAGCGCGGCGAGTTCCGGCGCCTTGCCGGCAAACTCCTGCACGCGGTTTTCGCCGAAGAAAGTGAGCCCCAGGGCTGCGGCCTCGGCCAGGGTGGTGGCAGGGTAAGTCTTCGAGACGGCCATCAATTCGACTTCGGAGCGGGAGCGGCCTGCTTTGCGGCAAGCCACCGCGATGGCCGCTTCAAGCCGTTCGAGGTTTTCTTGCAATTGAGTCATCGTGCTTCCGCCAAAAGCCAGGATTGCTCAGCAACCCGGCTTTGCCGATCCGTGTCTAATAGACCTATGTGGACCATCGTTCTTCTCATTTTCTCGAATATCTTCATGACATTTGCCTGGTACGGACATCTCCGATTCCGGCAGGAAGCGCTTTGGAAGGTTGTCCTGGTCAGTTGGGGAATTGCCTTCTTTGAATACTGTTTTCAGGTGCCGGCCAACCGCATCGGCGCCAACTATTTCAGCCCGATCCAGCTTAAGGTCATCCAGGAGGTCATTACCCTGGCGATCTTCGGCGTTTTCGTCACCTTCTATTTCGGCCAGCATCTGCGCTGGAATCACGCAGTCGCGGCCCTGTGCCTGGTGGGAGCGGTGTTCTTCGTCTTCCACCAGTGGTAGCGGTTTCTTTAGGATCGCGGTTTCCCAGGTCTCAAATTCGAGACCTGGGGCACCCATTCTTTACCTTGGACAACTTTCTCAAAAAAACAACGGCTCAATGCCCGCGCTCTTCGAGGAATTTCTCCACTTCAAGCGCGGCCATGCAGCCTGTACCGGCTGCCGTGATCGCCTGGCGGTAGCGGCGGTCCTGCACGTCGCCGCAGGCAAAGACGCCATGCACCAGAGAACCGTTGTGCGTGGTGAGCACGTTGTCCCTGGTGCGGATGTAGCCGTCCTCATCCAAGTCGACCTGACCGGCGAGCATCTTGGTGTTGGGCACGTGGCCGATGCCGAGGAAGAGGCCGCTAACCGGCAAAATGCTCTCCTGGCCGTTGGTCACGTCGCGCAGGCGCAGGCCCTTGACGTCCTTCTCTTCGACGCCCAGCACCTCTTCCACCACCGTGTTGGTGCGCAGCACGATGTTGGGATGGGCGATGGCGCGCTCCAGCATAATTTTGGAGGCGCGGAAGGCGTCGCGGCGATGGAGCAGCGTGACCTTGGTGGCGAAGCGGGTGAGGAACAGAGCCTCTTCCATGGCCGAGTCGCCGCCGCCCACCACGGCAATCTCCTTGCCGCGGAAAAAGAAGCCGTCGCAGGTGGCGCAACTGGAAACGCCGTGGCCGATGAGCGCCTGTTCGCTGGGTATGCCCAGCCAGCGGGCGCTGGCGCCGGAAGCAACGATCAGCGTGCGGGTGCAGATTTCGCCCGCCGAGGTTTGCAGCCGGAAGGGATGCACATCGAGGTCGACCTTGGCGAGTTGAGCCTGCTGGAAGGTCGCGCCGAAACGCGCCGCCTGCTGCTTCATGTTGTCGATGAGGGCCGGGCCCTGGATGCCGTCGGGCCAGCCGGGGAAGTTTTCTACCAGAGTGGTAATGGAGAGCTGGCCGCCCGGTTCGTGGCCTTCGAGCACCAGCGGGTTCAAGCCGGCGCGGCCGGTGTAGATGGCCGCAGTGAGTCCGGCGCAGCCGGAGCCGAGAATAACGGTGTCGCGAATCTCTGTCATGGGTTTTCCTGTTGCAATTTTAGATGCACGGGGTGGGCTCTGGATCTTCCCAGGCGCGGTCCCACTCTATAAGATGAGGCTCATGGCAAATCTGACTCTTGTGTATGGAATGCGGCTGCTGCCCGAGGGCGAGGTAACCGAGATCGAGAACGCCACCCTGAAGCTGGCCAACGGGCACCAGGCGCAGGTGACGATGCACCTGATCGAGGGCTCGCGCGAGGAGATCGAGGCGCAACTGAAGCGCAGCCTGGACGCGTTTTTCGACTTCTACCCGGAGATTTAGGACGGG
>JAATFE010000355.1 GCA_015655365.1 Terriglobales bacterium | reverse complement strand
TGTTGCAGATCGGGCAGGGCTCGCTCTACCCTGCGCTGCACCGGTTGGAATACAAGGGTTGGATCGAGTCGGATTGGGGAAGCTCCGAGAACAACCGGCGGGCGAAGTTCTATGCGCTGACGGAGATGGGCCGAAAGCAACTGGAGTCGGAGTTGGAAACGTGGGAGCGGCTATCGGCGGCGATTGCTTTGGTGCTAGGGAGGAATGCGGAGGCGTCGGCATGAGAAAGGAATGGCTGAGCAGGCTGCGCTTTTTCTTTCTTCTGGCTTTCGAGAAGAAGCGGCAGAGAGAACTGGACGAAGAACTCCAGTTTCATCTGGAGCAAGCGACCCTGGCGAACATTGCCGCAGGCATGACGCAAAACGAGGCGCGCAGGCAGGCGCTGGTTGAGTTTGGCGGCGTGGAGCGGGCGCGGGAGCAGTGCCATGAGCAGCGGCCAGGCTGGCGGATGGGCACGGTCGCGCAGGATGTGCGCTACGCGCTGCGAGGATTCCGGCGCAACCCGGTTTTTACCATTACGGTGATTGCCACGCTGGCCGTGGGGATTGGCGCGACGACAGCGGTGTTCAGCATCGTAGACCGGATTCTGTTTCGCAGCCTGCCCTATGCGCACGGCGACCGGCTTGTCTCGTTGGGGTTGGTTCAGTCGCTGGAGAAGCAGGAATTCACGCTGGGTGGATTCTTTTATGAGTGGAGGGACAATCAAAAGCCATTTGAGGCCATTGCCTCGCAGGGAACCATGCTGCATGCATGTGATCTGGTCGAAGCCAATCCGGCGCAACTGAACTGTATTCAGGCGCAAGCAGGCTTTTTGCCGTTGCTGGGGATTTCGCCGGTGTTGGGACGCAATTTCATGCCGGAAGAGGACCGGCCCAACGGACCGCGCGTAGCGCTGATTTCGTATGGCTTGTGGCAAGACCACTACAACCGCGACGCGGGCATTCTGAATCGGTTGATCGATGTAGATGGCAGCCCGGCTCGCGTGATTGGCGTGCTGCCCAAGGGCTTTGAACTGCCCACACTGCAAGCGCCCGACGTGATGATGCCACTGGCACTCGACGAAGGGATTGAGCGTAGGTCGACTTCTGGGCATCCCATGCGCACCTTTGCCCGGCTCAGGCCGGGAGTGAGCATTGCGCAGGCCAAGGCGGAGATGGAGCCGCTCTTCATCCACACGCAATCCTGGATTCCGCAGGGGATTCGCAACGACTTCCACTTGAGCATTCGCTCTCTGCGCGATCGCGAGACGCAGGACGTGCAGTTGATGGCGTGGATACTGTTGAGCTCAGTGCTGGCGGTGCTGCTGATTGCTTGTGCCAACGTTGCCAGTCTGATGAGGGCGCGGGGCGAGGCACGAGAGCGGGAACTGGCGGTGCGCGCGGCTTTGGGAGCCAGCCGGGGGCGGCTGATCCAGCAAACGCTCACTGAAGCTGCGCTGCTGTCGATTGCGGGAGCCGCAACGGGAATGCTGCTGGCGGAGGGTTTGTTGCGCGTCTTTGTGGCGCTTGCTCCCACGGGGATTCCATTTCTCAAAAGAGCCGGCCTGGATCTTCGTATCGCGTTGTTTACGGTGCTGCTCTCGCTGGCGTGTGGAGCGGTCTTCGGTCTTCTGCCGGCTCTGCAAACGCCGCGCGCCGCTGCTCTGGCGGCACGCGCCATCCGGTTCCACAAACGCGCAGTGCTGCGGCGAAGCTTGGTGGTGGGCCAGATTGCGATCAGCATGGTTCTGCTGTCGGGAGCGGCGCTGCTGCTGAGGAGCTTTCAGAACATGGAAGAACAGAGCCTGGGCATGCAGACCGGCGGAGTCTTTACGGTGCGGATTGCACTGCCCGGGTTCCGCTACGATACAGGGCCGAAAAAGATGGAGTTCTATCTTCGGGCGGAAGCGGCGCTGCGGCGGCTTCCGGGGATTCGCGCGGTGGGCTTCAGCGATTCTGTGCCTCCGGGCGGCTGGAACAACGATGAACGCTTAGGAGGCTTTGCACCTGAAGGAAGGCGCCCCACACCGAGTGCCGAGAACGGCGGCCCAGTAGTCAGCCGCGGCGTTACGCCCGACTATTTCCGGGCACTGAATATCCCCATCGTTCTAGGACGAAACTTTACCGAGGAGGATCGAAGCTCCAGCGAATACTGGGTGGTGCTGAGCAGGCTGTTGGCTGCACGCTTGTTCCCGGGCGAAGATCCTGTAGGCAAGCGCATCCAGAAGGGTCAGAACGGCATCTGGCTCACTGTCGCGGGTGTGGCCGAAAACGTGAAGAATAGCGGACTCACGGAGCAGGCTGCGCCGGAGATTTACTACCTCCGGCGCAGCGTCGCACAGGACTGGGGTGGACGAGCGCCCGTGAGTGAGGTGATGAGCGGAGCAGCTCCAATCCTGATCGTCGATGCGGTCTTGCCGCCCAAGGCTGTTGTGCCGTGGGTGCGGTCGGCGATTGCCGGGATCGACCCCACGGTTCCGGTGGAGACGGAAACACTTGCGCAGAGTGTGAGCAAGCTGGCCGACCGGCCGCGCTTCGAAACCGCGCTGCTTGGTTTCTTTGCATTTTGCGGGCTGCTGATGGCCGTGATCGGGCTGTATGGCGTGATTTCGTTTGTGGCTGCGCAACGGACGCAGGAGATTGGCGTGCGGATGGCGCTGGGCGCGACGCGGTTCAACATTCTGCGCCTGATCGCCGGCGAGGGGGTGTGGTTGATTGCGCTGGGCGGAGCCGTGGGCCTGGCCGTTTCGCTCGGTACGGCGCAACTGTTGAAGGGCCTGCTCTACAACGTCGGGGCGCACGATCCAGCTCTGTATGCGGCGGCCATCTTGCTTCTGGCCCTGGTGGCTTTGGCGGCAACCCTGATTCCGGCCCGGGCGGCGATGGCGGTGGAACCTGTGGTGGCGCTTCGCGAGGAGTAGCCACCTGAGGTAGGGGCCGACCTTGTTCGGGGAAGTCGGCCCCACCGCAGGTGGTTATGGCGTATCGGTCAGCGCGTCGGTGGATTTGCTCATCTTGGCGGTGCGCTGAATCTTGTCCCAGTTGAAAGGCTTGCCGTCGATGGCGCGCTTCAGGGTCTTGAACAGCACGATGGAAAACAACTGGCGATAGGCGAAGCGCTGGAGCCAGATGTGGAAGAGCAGCCAGCCGTCGCCCTTGTTGGCGGGATGACGGCGCTCCAGGCTGAAGGCCACCGACGAGGTGATGAAGTCGATCAGCAGGAAGGCGAGGAAGTAGGCCAGCAGCTTTTGGAAACTGGCGGCGGAAGCGGCTTCGGGATGGAAGTAGCGGTTGACGAAGAAGTTGACTACACCGGCTAAGAACATCAGGTCGATGAAGGGCGAAACCAGCGGCATCGCCATCTGGAAGATGAGGATGTTGGGTAGCGCGAACAGACCCATCGCCTTGTTGCGGACGAAGGCGGCGCGATGCTTCCAGATGGCCTGCAGGGTGCCGAACGACCAGCGGAAACGCTGCCGCATGAGGCCTTTGGCGTCGATGGGAGCTTCGGTAAAGGCCAGGGAGCGGTCTTCGTAGTCGACGCGGAGGCCCTGTTCGAGCAGGTTCATGGTGAGGTCGGCGTCTTCGGCCACGGTGTTGATGGGGTAGCCGCCGGCGGCCTTCACCGGGGCGGTGCGCCATGCGCCGATGGCTCCGGGGACCACGGTAACGACGTGGAAGAGGGCCAGGGCGCGGCGCTCGAAGTTCTGGCTGGTGATGTATTCGAGAGCCTGCCAGCGGGTCCACAGGTTCACGCGGTTGCCTACCTTGGCGTTGCCGGCCATGGCGCCGATGCGGGGATCCTCGAAGTGCGGAATGAGCTTGCTGATGGCGTCGGTGGCAATGACGGTATCGGCGTCAATGCCCACGTAGATCTCTTCTTTGAGCCTTTCCAGCGCATAGTTGAGGGCCGCGGCCTTGCCGCCGTTGGGCTTGGTGAGGACCTGAACCTGACCGGCGGCAATCTCCGCGGCGTAGGCCTGGCGGGCTACCTCGACGGTGTTGTCCGTCGAGCCGTCGTCAATGACGATGACGTGGAGGTTCTTGTAGTCGGAGTTGAGCACCGATCGGATGGTACGGACGATGACCGTCTCTTCGTTGTAGGCGGGCACCAGGACCGCGACGCGGGGATTGTAGCCAGGCGAGGCCTGTCGATAGGGCTTGCGCAGGCGGTCGATGATGGCCAGGCAGCCAATCAGCAGCAAACGCGCGCTCATCAGAATATCGCCGACAAAAAAGACCATGACAATGAACTTGGCGACGAGAGCCACGCCGGAGAAAGCGATGGAATCGGGCAGGGCGCGCAGGCGCTGCCAGAAGTTGAGCCGGGGCATGACTTCGGCGGTGGTTTTGCCCATGAGGGCTGAGACCGGGACGATGGTGTAGCCGTGGGCGCGCAGGGAGTCGATGAGGTAGGGCAGGGCGGCCAGGGTGGCGGAGCGGTCGCCGCCGCCGTCGTGGAGCAGGATGATGGAGCCGCGGAACTGCGGCTTCGTCTTCATGGTCTCCAACTGGTCGAGGACCGATTGCGCAATCTCGGCGGGCGTCTTGCGCGGGTTCTCGTCCCAGTCGTTAGTGTCGATCTTGTTGCCGATAATGGTGAATCCGGCCCGCTGAACAATCTCCACGGGCGCGGCCTGGTCGTCCGTGTCCGGTTCTTCGTCGATGTCGTACGGAGGACGGAAGTAGAGCGGCTGCACGCCCAGCTTGCTGGCGAACAGGCGCTCGGTCAGGTTCAGTTCCAGATCCAGTTGGCGGTTGGAAACTTCGCTGATGTTGGGGTGGGTGTAGGTGTGGTTGCCGATCTCATGGCCTTCGCGCACCACGCGCTGCATGAGGCCCACATTCCTGGCAGCCTCGGCCCCGATCATCATAAAGGTGCCTTTGACGCCCCTACCTCTGAGAACGTCGAGGATCCTCGGCGTCCATTTGGGGTCGGGTCCGTCGTCGAAGGAAAGCGCTACCTGGTTGGGATGGTAACCGTACTGCTGAATGGTATAGGTGCGCGGGTAGACGTCCATGTGCTCGTCGACGATGAGCTTTTTGCGGGGATCGGCCTCGTCGGTGTCCACGGTGACCGTGCGCTTGCCGGGCTTGGGCAGGCCGGTGATGCGCAGAATATCTCCTTCGCCCTCGGTGTCTACATCGTGGCCGGGCTGCACCGAGCCCAGCGCTTGCAGCGACTCCGCGGAGCCGGGCTTGTCCCACACCGCCCACAACGAGCTGTCTTCGGAACCCAGACGCCACAAAGCAAAGGTTTGCAGGCCAAGGCCGCGGGCGGCGCGCAGTTCGTTGAGCAGCGTGACGCCATCCAGAAACCAGACCACGTGGCGCTGATGCTGATCTTCGTCGATGTACTCGTAGTGCGGATTGAGGGAGTTGTAATCGAGATCGAGATCGGCATCGGCGTCGGAGGCGCGCTGCCACGCGTCGGAAACCGGAAGAACTTCGGTATTGAGGACGGTGGGAGTGCCTGGCTTGCGGCCGGACTTCTTTTTCGGGGCCTTGGGAATGGAGAGCGTCCAGTCGTAGCCGTAGTTGCCCAGGGCGCAGATGATCTTCTCCTTGGGCACGACTTTCATGAACCGGACGAGGTTGGCGACAAACCACTCCTGGCTGGCGATGGGGCCGGGCTGGCTCTCCACTTCGTGCTCGTCGTAATTCATGACCAGCAGGCCGTCGGAGTTGGCGGCAATCGTGCGCAGGTCTGCGTCGTCGGTGCCAACCGAGGTGTTCACATAGAGGCGCAGGTTGTGCGCGTGCATGTCGCCGTAAAGCTCCTGGATAAAGCTCAGGTAAGCTTGGTCGGCGTTGTCGGGCAGGTTCTCAAAGTCCAGCGAAAGGCCGCGATAGACGGGATAGGCGCCGAAAAAGCGGAGGATCTGGTGGCGCAGGTTGGTGCGCTTGTTCACGTCCGTGAGCACGTCGCCGATGCTGGCGTCGAAGCTCTGGGTGTGCGGGTTGAAGCTGGTCAGGTGGGGGAAGATTTCCGTGTCTTCCTTGGCCGCCTGGATCACCCGCTTGACCCGGTTGTCCTCGTCGGGATCGTGTACCGTGGCGCCATTCACCACCGCGTACTCGTGGTAATCGCTGGTGGTGGCCATCAGGTTTCCCGAAGGGGCGTTGGCGTGCAGCCACTCGGGGAAGAGCATGTCGATCTGATGGATATGTTCTTTCAGCGAGGAATAGCTGGCCGCGTCGTCTTGCACGTAATAGGCGGCGCGCAAACCCTCACCGGTGTTGAAGGGGATCTCGGAGGGCTTGCGATTGGTCTTGCGCCGCAGAGGGCGGGCCAGCCTGGCCCCGAGCAGGGTACGGTCGGGCAAGGCCCTGTAATTGTGCTTGGGCGTGGGCAGCAACAGCTCGGGCAAATGCTGATTGCGCAGCACATTGAAGATGAAGCCGGCCAGAACCAGGGTGGAGACTACGGCTGTAATATCCAGGATGCGGCGCAGCCGCCTCCAGCGCTTCCGTTGCGGATCGAAAAATATCTGTCTATCTGGCATGACCGGTCTCTTTGCGGAACATTTCCCGAATTCACGTTGTATAGGTTAGTTTGTGGAGGACGGATTCTTCAAAACGAAAAACCCACTCGACAGTTGTACGCCGCCCTGCACCAATTCGGATAATGGCGTTCAGCCGCGAAAACCGCAGAAACGGTCTACGCTATACATTACGAATCGTATGGAACCTGCCTCCGAGAGTCAATCGACGACCAATTGCCGGCTGCTCGCGCGGATGCGTTTGGCGCTGCCGGCAATGCTGGCCCTGGCTGCCGGCTTGAGTTTGCGCCTATGGATGCTGAAGAAGTTTTTTGAGGTCGACGGCGATTCGCTTATCTATGGCGGCCTGGCAAAAAACCTGCTGCTGCACGGCAGCTATGCTCTCACGGTGGCCAACGGCGAGACCTACCCCACGCTGATCCGCCTGCCCGGCTATCCGCTGTTTCTGGCGCTCTGCTTCCGCGTTTTCGGAATGGAAAACTACGCCGCTGCCGCCTGGGTGCAGATTCCTCTCGAACTTGCCGGATGCCTGCTGCTGGCCAGCTTTGTGCGGCGGATCGTTGCGCCTGCGCAGAAGCGCGGCGCGGCGCTGGCCACGTTGTGGCTGGGGGCGCTGTGTCCCTTCACAGCCATCTACGCCGCCAAGCCGCTGACCGAGGGCCCCACGCTCTTTGTGCTGGTGCTGGCGCTGTGGTCGTTGGGCCGCTTTCATGCCCGGCCGGGATGGCCCAGTGCGCTCTGCTTTACCTTTGCGGTCAGCTTTGCGGCCCTGTTGCGGCCGGATGGCGCGCTGGTTGGTGTGGCTTTGGCGCCCGCGCTTCTGGTTGCCCTGCGGCAGCATAGCACGAAGATTTCGACTGCTCGGCTGGTGCGCATGGCCGTGGTCTGCGTGCTGCTGGCCCTCGCGCCCTTTGTTGCCTGGGCAGGCCGCAACTGGCAGGTCTTCCATGTCTTCGAACCGCTGGCCCCGCGTCTGGCCACGGACCCCGGCGAGGATACCCACCCCGGCTGGGAGCGCTGGGTCAAATCCTGGTGCCTCGATTTCGTTTCCACCTACGACGTGTATTGGAATGTGCCGGACGGCCCGCTGGAGATGAGCAAGCTGCCCAGCCGCGCCTTCGACTCGCCCGCGCAGTATGCCGAGACTGCCGCGCTGGCAGCCGACTACAACGCCAAGGGCCAGAACCTTTCCCCCGATGTGGATGCGCGTTTTGCCCGGCTGGCCGAGCAGCGGATAGCCGCCCATCCGCTGCGCTACTATGTCTGGCTGCCACTGGGGCGGCTGGCGGATATGTGGCTGCGTCCGCGGGTGGAGAACTTGCCCATCGACCTGGACTGGTGGGTTTACTCTCACCACCGCAGGGAGACCCGCTTCAGTTGGGTCTATGCGGGGTTGAACGCACTCTATGTGCTGTTGGGATTCGCAGGGTTGTGCCTGCGTCCGCGTTACTGGCCGTGGATGCTTGCCTACTTGGTGCTGCGCAGCGCCCTCCTGACGACCGTGGAGGCGCCGGAAGCCCGTTACACGCTGGAGTGCTTCCCCATGCTGTTTGCCTGCGGAGGAATCGCGGTCGCGGCGGTTTGGGGCAAGATTGCGGGGAAATTTGGAAAGATGCGATGGACGGTTTAGAGCATTTCTCCCGATGGTGTAGAGGGAGAAACGTTGCTCCGGGACTAAACAGGCTGCGGAAAAACTCTGCTTGTTCCAGAAATGCTTACGTCCTGTAACAGGGCACGACCGGGGTACCCTCTGGGTCGCGTGCCGTAAGTGCCGCAACATCAATGTGGCCTTTAGGCCCGGATGGGCGTTTTAGCCTGGGTCACTCGGAATCCTGGGTTTTTCCGCAGCCTGTTAATCGCCAAGAGAGGGAGCTATTCGTTCACCTGTCGGGTATGTTTGTCGGTTCCCAGAGAAAAGGCATTGTGGGGCAATGGCTTATTGGTCTTGATATTGAAGTACACGCAGACCTTGTATTCGGTGGGGCTGATCGTGACGAGCTGTTTCAGGCTCACGGCCCGGAGTGGATCGACCCAGACGGTAAGTTTGGCGATGTTCTTGCGCACGGCGGGGTCTTTCGCGACCAGCTCCAGCTTTTCGGTCTTCACGCCGTCCAGCGTTTCCGGGCCGAGATACGTAATATCCCACTTCTCTTCCAGGTCCTTGCCGCTGGCGCCGAAGCCCATCATTACATAGCTCTCGTACTGGCTGGCCTTGCTGAATGTGGTGACCTGGTTCGTCGCCTTTTGATAAAGCTGGAAGACACCGTTGGAGTAAGAGTAGACCACGGGGTTCTTCCTGTTACCGTCGGTCTCGCTAATGTGCGCGGCCGTCTGAAAAGCCTTGCCCTTGCGCTCGTAATAAACCGTACCCTTCTGGACTGTTGTTTGGGATATCGGTGCGGAAATCACGGAGTCGAATTCGAAGTCCGCCGAGGTGGAGTGGAATTTGGC
>JAATFE010000006.1 GCA_015655365.1 Terriglobales bacterium | reverse complement strand
TGGCAATTACCGTAGTGGGCAGCGTTGCATTCGATTCGATTGAGACACCGGCGGGCAAGCGGGACCGTTGCCTGGGTGGCGCGGCTACCTATTTTTCACTGGCGGCCAGCTACTTCACCAATGTGCGCGTGATTGCCGTGGTGGGCGAGGATTTCGGCAAACGGCAAGAGGCGGTTTTTCAGGCGCGCGGAATCGATACACGTGGCATTGAACGGGCCGCGGGCAAGAGCTTCTTCTGGGAGGGCTCCTACCTGGACAACCTGAACGAGGCCAAGACCCACACCACCGACCTGAACGTGTTTGCGGCTTTCGAGCCGAAGATTCCCGAGGCTTACGGAGACTCGGAGTTTCTGTTTCTGGCCAACATCGATCCGGTGCTGCAGCGGCGGGTGCGCGAGGCAATGCCCAAGGCGAAGATGGTGGCCGGCGACACGATGAATTACTGGATCAAGGATCATCGCCCGGCGCTGCTGGAAGTGCTGAAAGGCCTGGACGTGCTGCTCATTAACGACACCGAGGTGCGGATGCTGGCCGGCAAGGACAACCTGGTGCAGGCAGCGACTGCCGTTCTGGCAATGGGGCCTAAGTCGCTGGTGGTGAAGCACGGCGAGTATGGTGCAACAGTCTTCCACAGCGTCCAAACCAAAGACGGCGGGGCGAAGCTGAGCACCTTCCGCGCTCCGGCCCTGCCGCTGGAAGAAGTAGTGGATCCGACCGGCGCGGGCGACAGCTTTGCCGGCGGCTTTTTCGGCTACCTGGCCGCGCAGCCCGAGATCACTCCGGCCGCGTTCCGGCGCGCCATGTTCTATGGCAGCGTGATGGGTTCGTTTGCGTGCGAGCGCTTTGGCACGGAGCGGATGCAGCAGCTTTCGCGCGAGGAGATCGACGCCCGTTTTGCGCAGTTCCGCGAGTTGACGCACCTTGACTGAGAAACCCATCCCACGCGCAGAATGGCTGGCGGTGCTGGCCGGCTGCGCACTGGCCTCGATGGCCGCGGTGGCCTGGAGCTGGCAGAACGGGGCCATGCTCAACTATGGCGACGCGGTGGCCCACCTGCACATTGCGCGGCGGGTTCTGGACGCGCGCCTGCCGCGGGTTTCGGAACTGGGGTCGGTGTGGCTGCCGCTGCCGCACCTGCTGATGCTCCCGTTTGTGCAGGTTTATAGCTGGTGGGCCAACGGGCTGGCGGGAACCATTCCGTCGGTTCTGGCCTACCTGGCCGGGTGCGTGGGGCTCTACCGGCTGGCGCGGCGCTGGATGGGGCGGGCTCCGGCGGCACTGACGCTGGTGTTTTTTGCCGCCAATCCCAACCTGCTCTACCTGCAAACCACGGCGATGACCGAGCCGCTGTTTGTGTGCGAGATGATCTGGGTGGCGGACCTGCTGGTGGAGTGGCGAGCCAGCCTGGAGGGCTCCCCGGAACGTGCCCGCAAGCTGCTGTGGTGGCTCGTTGCGGCCTTGGTGGCCGCGGTGTTTACGCGCTACGACGGCTGGGTAATGGCGTTTCTGGCCTGGGTGGCCATTGGTCTGGTGCTGGCCAAAAGCGGCAAGCTGCGTTCGCGCACCTTTTGGCTGGCCAGCGCGGTGCTGGTGGCCGCGCCAGCGGTTTGGTTCGCTTACAACGCGGCGGCTTTTGGCGACTGGCTGGAGTTCATGCGGGGACCGTACTCGGCCAAGGCGATCGAGATTCGCACCGCGACACCGGGGTCGGGACCGCTGCATCCGGGCTGGCACGATCCGTGGGTTTCGCTGCTCTTTTTTGTGAAGGCCGCGGAGATGGACGCGGTGGCAGCGGCATGGGGCAATACGCTGCTCACGCTGAGCGTGCTGGGAACGGCCTGGGCATGGTTTATTGCGCGGCGCAAGGCGCTGGGTTGGGCGCTGCAACTGCTGTGGCTGCCGGTCCCTTTTTATGCCTACTCGGTGGCTTATAGTTCGGTGCCGATCTTCTTGCCGCCGTGGTGGCCGCACTCCTGGTACAACACGCGCTATGGAATGGAACTGCTTCCGGCGCTGGCGTTGGGATTGGGCTTTGCCGCGCAGTTTGCGCTGGCCGCGGTGAAGGAGTTCAAGCCGGGGTGGGTGAAGTTTGCGCTCGGAGTGCTCTTTCTGGCGCTCGGGGTGAATGCACTGAAAATGGTGCGCGAGCGGCCCCTGACCTACGTGGAAGGCATCAAGAACATCGATTCGCGGCGGCAGTTTGAAGAGCAGATTCCGCCCGCACTGCGCGCCCTGTTGGCCGAGCGACCGGGCAGCACGGTGCTGATGGGAACCTCGGTCTATCCAAACCTGGTGTCGTTCACCGGGATTCCGTTGAAGCAGACGATCAACGAGAGCGACCTATGGATCTGGGACGAAGCGCTGAAGGCGCCAGCCGCCCATGCGGCCATTGTGCTGGCGTTCGACGGAGACGACATCGATCGTGCGGTGAAGGCGCATCCCGAGGGGCTGAGGGCAGTGGGGCGGTTTGCGGCCTCGCGGCAGGCGCCGGGGACGCTGTATGTGACTGATTCCTTCTATTGTCCTGTCTCTGAAGCCCGTTGAAGAGATCACGAACGACAAAAGCAGATTCTTCGACTCACCACCCCCGAACTGAGAAACGTTCGGGGCCCCGTTCGCTCAGAATGACAGCCTTTGTTTTGTTATCTTGAGGAAAATGCCACTTGAGAGCAATGGCTTCGGGATACAGCAATTGTGGAACCGCTCTAGGGGTCCGGGAGACTGGGGTCTCTACAGGGTTTGTGTACAAAAACGCTCAATTGTGCGTGCCATCACAGACAAATTTTTATCGATGTGATCGAGATGCCGTTTCCCAACATACAATGGAGTTGAGGTGGGCACGTCGACACGCTCCAAGGACCTTTCCCCGTCTATGGCCTCTGTGGTAACGATCTCTTCTCCTGAGTCCGTCAATCCTGGTTTCGTGCAACCGCTTCCCGCATCGCCGGAACTCTCCGTGCCGGCGTCTCGCGAGGCGCCGACACGGCTGGAAGTTCGCATGGGCCGCGCTGCCTCAGTGGGCGCGGGAATCAACTGGTTGACGCTGTCGGTGATGGCCGCCTTTCACCTGGGCGCTTTGGCTGCACTGTTTTTCTTCACCTGGCAACGTTTGACGGTGATGCTGGTGTTGTACGTGGTGGCGATCAATATCGGCATCGGCATGTGCTATCACCGGCTGCTGACGCACCGCGGCTACCAGGTTCCCAAGTGGCTGGAGTACATCATGGCCACCTGCGCGACGCTTTCGCTTGAGGGCGGGCCGATGTTCTGGGTATCAACCCATCGCGTGCATCACCAGCACAGCGACCAGGAAGGCGACCCGCACACTCCCCGCGAGGGCGGATGGTGGGCGCACACCGGCTGGATGATCTGGGGCAACGCGCTGCACGCGCAGACCGAGATGCTGAACCGCTATTCCCCGGACCTGGCAAAGGACCGCTTCCATGTGTGGCTCAGCAAGTACCACTGGATTCCCCTGACCGCCAGCGGCATTGCTCTGTTTGGCGCTGGCTGGCTGGTGGGCGGACCGAAGAGCGCGGTGGGGATGCTGCTGTGGGGCGTCTTTATGCGCGTGACCCTGGGCCTGCACGCGACATGGCTGGTCAATTCGGCTACCCACATGTGGGGAAGCCGGCGATTTGAGACTCGCGACGGCTCACGCAACAACTGGTGGGTGGCCTTGGTCAGCGGCGGCGAGGGCTGGCACAACAACCATCATGCGCACCCCGTTTCCGCACGCCACGGCCTGGCCTGGTACGAGGTGGACCCCAACTACTATGGCATCTGGCTGCTGTCGAAGCTCGGGCTAGCCAGCAAGATCAAATTGGCCAAGTACGACCGCGCGGACCCCAAGCCTGCCGGGCTGTGACGCTCTACTGCTGAGCCGGCGGAGCGCCGGGCTTGGCGGGGGGCGTCAGGACGAAGCCTTTGCGGACGAAGGCAAAGCCGCGCTGCGGCAATTCGGCTTGCAGAAGCTGGTTTTCCGGGCCGGAAAATAGATCGGTGACCGCCCCCGCGATGGTGGCAACCAGGTGGTGAACGACGACGGGCTTGCCGTCCAGCGTTCCCTTCTCGTCGGCATAGGTCGCGATCTGAACGGGCTCGATGGAGCCCGCCTGCTTGGGCAGAATGGCCCACACGTCGCGGTTGTTGCCGGCGACGGCCAGGGTTAGCAGGGTCTCTAAAGCGCCTGGATCGAAATCTGCAAGAAAAACAGCGGAAGGATGCGGGACCAGGCGGGTGGTGGCGCTGCGGCCTTTGGCGGAAATATTCAAGAGAATCTGCGCCGCATCCGGAGTTCCGACGACGGAGACAGCCGCGCCATTGACGGTGGCGCTCAACTGCACATGCTTGAGGCGGTTGGCCGCGGAGAGCCGCTCGGTTTTGGAGAGCGAGTAATCGAGGCCCGGCATAGCGATGCGAACCAGCGAACTGGAATCGTAGCCGTGCGGAACGGCCTTGAAGCTGAAGCTGGCCGTGCCAACGGGTTTGCCGTGCTGCGCGATCTCAAAGCTGCCGGACTGGGCCGAGGCAACTGCCGGAGCCAGCGAGAGGACCAAGGCAATAACAGCAAAGAGCGGAAGAAAAAGCAGTGTGCGCGAAGGTGTCTTCATCATCTGGAAGGTTAGACACGGAATTTCGGAAAGAGTTGTGGAGAAGCAGGGAACAGGGAATAGGGAGTAGCGATTGCGGCTGATTAACGGGCGTGCTCTCCCATGTCTCAAAATCGAATCCTCACCCCAGCGACGAAGACCTTTCGCTGGGGACCCGAGACCCGGGGCACCCAAGCTTGGAACTGCTCAGGGCGTCTTTTCTACTCCCTACTCCCTATTCCCTGTTCCCTACTCCCTGCTTTTTTACCCCTTGGCGATGGCGAAGCGGCGGTTGACTTCAACCCAGTTGATGACGTTCCACCAGGCGGCCAGATAGTCGGGGCGGCGGTTCTGATACTTGAGGTAGTAGGCGTGCTCCCAGACGTCGTTGAACAGAATGGGGAAAAGGCCCTGGGAGAGGGGCGAATCCTGATTGCCGGTGGTAACGATCTTGAGCTTTCCGCCCTGGTAGACAAGCCAGCCCCAACCGGAGCCGAACTGCTTGGCCGTGGTCTCATTGAAAGCCTTTTTGAAGGCTTCGAAGTCGCCGAAGTCGGCAGCGATCTGCGCGGCGATGGGACCGATGGGCGCTCCCCCCACTCCGGCCGAGCCCACGGGGCCCATCAGATGCCAGAAAGCGGTGTGGTTAGCGTGGCCGCCGGCGTTGTTGCGGACTCCGGTGCGAATGTCTTCGGGCACCTGGGCCACATCGCGCACCAGATCGTCGATGGGTTTGGCAGCCAGATCGGGATGGTTGGCCAGCAGACCGTTGATGTTGTTCACATAGGTCTGGTGATGCTTGTCGTGGTGCAGATGCATGGTTTCCGCGTCGATGAACGGTTCCAAGGCGGCGTAGTCGTAAGGCAGCGGTGCGAGTTCATAAGCCATGGGGAAAATCTCCTTCGTCAGCATTCTACAGTTTGGGCAAGCTACTGCCGTGAAAACAAACGGGCTGCACGCGGGGGAAGGAAGATCGAAGTTCACACCCGGCGTCATATTGCCCTGCACTTGCATTGATGCCGGAAAGTGCCGACGGGGTTCGGGAAAACTTGAGTTTGAGGAGCCGAATGAAGGATTTCGCTGAGACGGCGGCGTGTCGGCTATCATGAATGCACCATTGGCCGCGGTAGACCGCATTGGGTTGGATACAATGGGAAGCGAAGATTTTTGAGCGGAACCAGAGTTTCTGTGTCCTGTTGGGTCTTGTGCAGGGTCGCCGCTCCCTGATGGTCGCGTCAACTTGAACGCTGTGCTTTCGGGATAGACCGACTCTGGTTCCGCTATCGTGCCAGTGAATTGATTTACTGGGATATTTGAACAGGAATGAAAGGATACTGCACATAACATGACTTCCAGCCTCGCGGAAATCTCTCTCGACCAACTGTCCATCGACACGCTGCGGTTGCTCGCCGTTGACACCGTGGAAAAGGCCAAGAGCGGCCACCCTGGCGCTCCGCTGGGTTGCGCGCCCATCGCCTACCTGCTGTTTCACAAGCTGATGAAACACAATCCGGCGCACGCCAAGTGGGCGGACCGTGACCGGTTCGTGCTCTCGAACGGTCACGCTTCGGCGTTGCTGTATTCGACACTGTTTCTTTCCGGCTACGATGTGACGCTCGACGATCTCAAGAGTTTCAGGCAGTGGGGATCGCGGACACCGGGGCACCCGGAACGCGGCGATACGGACGGCGTGGAAGTGACGACCGGCCCGCTGGGCCAGGGCCTGGCCATGGCCGTGGGCATGGCGATTGCGGAGAAGCACCTGGCAGCGGTGTATAACCGCCCCGGCTTCGATGTTGTGAATCACCACACCTTTGCCCTGTTGGGCGACGGCGACCTGATGGAAGGCGTTTCGCACGAGGCAGCGGCGCTGGCCGGCACGCTGGGCCTGGGCAAGCTCGTTTTCCTGTACGACGACAACCAGATCTCGCTGGACGGCCCCACCAGCCTGAGCTATACCGACGACGCGCTGAAGCGCTTCGAGGCCTATCACTGGCACGTGCAGCGGGTAGCGGACGGCAATGACATTGCGGGGATCGAGGCGGCGATTGAAGCGGCCAAGGCCGAGACCGGCAGGCCGTCGATCATCGCGATTCGCACCATCATTGGTTACGGCAGCCCCAAGGCGGGCAGCAACAAGAGCCACGGCGAGCCGCTGGGCGCAGCCGATGTGGCGGCGACCAAGAAGTTCCTGGGCTTCCCCGAGGAGCAGAGCTTTTACGTACCCGCGGATGCCCTGACCAACTGGCGCCAGGCGCAAAAGCGCGGCGCGGAGTTCGAGTCTGCGTGGAAGGCGTTGTTTGCGGGCTATGCGGCGGCATTCCCAGAACAGGCGGCGGAGTTTGAGCGCACCCAGAAGGGCGAGCTGAAGGCTGGCTGGGAGAAGGCGATTCCGAGCTTTGCGCCGGACAAGCCGCAGGCCACGCGCAACGCCGGCGGCGCGATCATGAACGCCATTGCCGAGCAGGTTCCCGAGCTGTTTGGCGGCGCGGCCGATTTGACCTCTTCGACCAAGACCATTTTCAAGCCGGGCGCAACCTTCCACGAGGACCCGGCCGGCCGCAACGTCTTTTTTGGCGTGCGCGAGTTTGGCATGTGCGCGGCGGTGAATGGAATGGCCGCCCACGGCGGACTGATTCCCTTTGGCTCGACGTTCTTTGTCTTCTCCGACTATGCCAAGTCGGCCATCCGGCTAGCGGCGCTGATGCAGGTGCATTCGCTGTTCGTGTTTACCCACGACTCGATCGCCCTGGGCGAGGATGGGCCGACCCACCAGCCGGTGGAGCAACTGCTCGGCCTGCGCGCCATTCCGGGACTCACGGACTTCCGCCCGGCTGACGCCAACGAGACGGCGGCGGCATGGCGGCTGGCCCTGGAACGCAAGGGACCGAGCTTCTTCGCGCTGACCCGTCAGAACCTGCCGGTTCTCGATCCGGCGGCGCACGACGTTTTTGGCGGAGTAAGCAAGGGCGCTTATGTGATCGAGGACGCTGCCAATCCGCAGGTGGTGCTGCTGGGCGCCGGCTCCGAGCTTTGGCCGGCCCTGGAAGCCGCGAAACTGCTGGCGGCCGAGGGCATTCGGGCGCGCGTGGTCAGCTTCCCGAGTTGGAGAGTCTTCGAAGAGCAGACGGCGGCGTACAAGGCAAGCGTCCTGCTGCCGGGCGTACCCAAGGTAGCCATCGAAGCCGGTTCCACGCTGGGCTGGTGGAAGTATGTTGGCCTGGACGGCGACGTGGTCGGACTGGATCGCTTTGGCGCTTCCGCGCCGGGTCCGAAGGCGATGGCGGAACTGGGCTTTGGGGCGGAGAGCATTGCGGCCCGAGCCAAGAAGCTGGTGAAGTAACTGAAGGAGCGGAGTTAGCGGGGCTAGCGGGGTTAGCCGCCCGTTGCGACGGGCGTGTTAGCAAAAAGGCAATGCGATCATGCCATGCGGCTAGCTCTGCCAACACCGCTAACACGTGCGCAGCGCGGCTAACACCGCTCTCTTCCAAAGAAAGGGTATTTGTGAAACTTGTCATCGCATCCGATCACGCGGGATTTCCTCTGAAGGAAGAGGTTCGCGCTTATCTGGCTCAGGCCGGGCACGAGGTCGCCGACCTGGGAGCTTATAACGCCGAGCCATCGGATTATCCCGACTTTGCCGAGAAAGTGGGTCTGGCGCTGAAGCGGGGCGATGCGCCGCGCGGTATTCTCATTTGCGGCTCGGGAGTGGGCGTGTGCGTGGCCGCCAACAAGATTCCGGGGATTCGCGCCGGCATGTGCCACGACACCTATTCGTCGCACCAGGGCGTGGAGCACGACGACATGAACGTGATCGTACTGGGCGCGCGCATCATCGGTTCGGCACTGGCCTTCGAGTGCGTGAATGCTTTTGTCGGCGCCAAGTTCATTGCCAAGGAAGAGCGGTTTGTGCGGCGCTTCAACAAGGTGCTGGCCATCGAGGCCAAGTACCAGTGCGGCGACGGCTCGAAGAACCCGGCGTAAAGCCGATCCCATGAACGATGTGCGATGAAGGGTACGGGCCAACGTCCGTGCCCTTCATCGTATAGAGCGGTCGAATCCAGAATACGACACAGCGCGGAAGCGCGGAGCAGAGGCCCGATGTTCCCCTTCGACGTCATCCTCTTCGATGTGGGCGGAGTTCTGCTCACCAACGGCTGGGACCACCATGAACGCGCGGCGGTGCTGGAAAAGTTCGGCCTGGATTGCGCGGCCTTCGAGGCCCGCCACCTGGAGCCCTACCTCGCCTGGGAGCGGGGCGCAATCTCCGTTGCAGCCTACCTGGATGCGGCCGTCTTCAACGAGCCGCGCAATTTCTCCCCCAACGAGTTTTTTGCCGCCATTTGCGCCCAGTCCAAGCCCCTGCCCAATGGGGCTCTGGGAATCCTTGGCGAAGTTGCGGCATCCCATACATGCATGTTGGGCGCGCTGAATAACGAGGCGCGGGAGACGAACCAGTACCGATTCCGGCAATTTGGACTGAGCAAGCTGTTTCAGGTGGCGCTGAGCTCCTGCTACCTGGGGCTGCGCAAGCCGGATGCAGTCATCTTCGAGCGGGCGCTGGAAATTTTGGGCCGGCCGCCAGAGCGGATATTATTTATCGACGACCGGGAAGAGAATGCGGAGGCCGCGGCCAAGGCCGGAATGAAGGCAATCCGGTTTGTGGGCGCGGAGACTTTGCGACACGAACTCGAGATGCTCGGAGTGCTTTCGCGAGCGGTTGGTTAAGATTTGCAGTTTCCCAGGTCTCAGAAGCGAGACCTGGGGCACCCAGCTTTAGCAGGTTGGCAAGTTGCGGTAGCGCGTTTCGCCAGAAAACACAGGAGGCTGAACAGGCATGACGACGATCCAGATGAATGTGCGTCCAGAGGACCTTTCCCAGGTTCCCAAAGGTCAGGAGAGAATTCCCGAATCGGGAGTTCTGGCGATCTTTGGGGCTTCGGGCGACCTGACCAAGCGCAAGCTGCTGCCCGCGCTCTTCCACCTGGAACAGGCCGGCCTGCTGCCCGACCGGTTCGCGATTGTGGGCGTGGCGCGGCGGCCGCTGGGCGATGAGTTTGCCGACGATATGCGCGCAGGCATCGTCGAGTTTGGCGGAGTGGAAGCGAGCGACCCCAAGCTGGAACAGTTTGTGAAAAACATCGGCTACTTCTCCCTCCGGTTCGACAATCTGGACGATTATGCGGGCTTGAAAACGGAGTTAGACCGGATTGCCGCGGAGAAGGGCATCGGGGACAAACGAATTTTCTATCTGGCCACTGCGCCGGAATACTTTGCCCCAATCGTCGAGAACCTGGGCGCACAGGGTATGGCGGAAACCGAGCGGAGATCGGCGACGGTGGTGATCGAAAAACCCTTCGGCCACGATTTGGAGTCGGCCCGCGAATTGAACCGCCAGGTCAACGCCGTTTTCCACGAGAACCAGGTCTTCCGCATCGACCACTACCTGGGCAAAGAGACGGTGCAGAACATCTTGGTTTTCCGGTTCGCCAACGGGATTTTCGAGCCTATATGGAACCGCAACTACATCGATCACGTGCAGATTACCGCCGCGGAAACGCTGGGCGTGGAGGGCCGCGGGCCGTTCTATGAGAAGGCCGGGGCGCTGCGCGACGTGGTGCAGAACCACATGATGGAACTGCTGAGCCTGGTGGCCCTGGAGCCGCCTTCGAGCTTTGAGGCGGAGAGTGTGCGCCGGGAAAAGCTGAAGGTGTGGCGGGCGATTCCGACGATACCCCTGCTGAACGCCGTGCGTGGGCAATATGGCGCGGGTTTGGTGAACGGGCAGCACGTAGTGGGCTACCGCGAAGAAGAGCGGGTCAGTCCCACGTCGGACAGCGAGACCTTTGCCGCGGTGCGGCTGGAGATTGAAAACTGGCGCTGGGCAGGAGTGCCCTTCTATCTGCGCGCCGGGAAACGGCTGAAGAAGCGGGCCACGGAGATCAGCATCCAGTTCAAGCAGCCGCCGTTGCTGATCTTCGACCGGATCGCGGCCAGCTCGGCCTGCCAGGTGATTCAGCCCAACCTGCTGACCATTCGCATCCAGCCGGACGAGGGAATTTCGCTGCGCTTCGGCGCCAAGGTGCCCACCACTCCGGAGATGGACGTCTGCCCGGTCAACATGGATTTCGACTACGAGGCGGCGTTCGGCAAATCGAGCGCCAACGGCTACGAGCGGCTGCTGCTGGATGCCATGCTGGGCGACCAGACGCTGTTCTCGCATCGCGACGGCGTGGAGACCAACTGGGCGTTGTATACGCCAATTCTGGAAGCCTGGGCCGAGAAAAACGCGGAGAAATTCCCCAACTATGTGGCGGGTTCGTGGGGGCCGGAGTGCGCCGACCACCTGCTGGCGCGCCGCGGCCATGCATGGAGAAACGATTTGGGGAGGAAGGCGTAGGGGGAGCGGAGTTTGCGTTGTTAGCGGAGTTAGCGTGGCTGTTTTGGGTTAATGCTTTCCCTGGTCTTGAAAACGAGACAAGGGACAACCCGGCCATAAAAAACAATAGATAGATGGGGCTATCCCACCTTAGCCGGAAAAAGAAAGACGCGGCGAAGGTGGGGCACCCGGCACCCGGCTCATCATTTTAATGGAGAAACGATTTGGGGAGGAGGCGTAGGGGAGCGGAGTTTGCGTTGGTAAGTATCCTCCGGCAAAGCCGGAGGCCTTATGATGTGAGCCGCTCAAAGCGGCTTGAGCGGGGTCGCTAACGCGGCCCCGGTTGATGTTGGGCCACCTTACGGTGGCAGGTTACTTCCACATGTTGAGCTGATCCAAACGCCGGTCTTCCTCTTCCTGATTGCGGATGTACTCCCGGACTACGCTCTCCTCGCGGCCTACGGTGGACACCAGAAAACCTCGCGCCCAGAAGTGCTGCCCTACGAAGTTTTTCTTCCGCTCCCCATAGACACGCGCCATGTGGATCGCACTCTTGCCCTTGATGAACCCTATCACTTGACTGACAGAGTGCTTGGGCGGAATCGAGATCAACATGTGCACGTGGTCGGGCATCAGATGGCCTTCTTCAATCCGGCTCTCCTTCTGCTCCGCCAACCGTTTGAACACTTCGCCCAAATGCTTCCGCAACTCAACATACAGCGTTTTACGGCGGCACTTGGGGATAAACATCACGTGGTACTTGCACTCCCACTTCGTGTGGCTTAAGCTGTCATACTCGTCCATCCGGATTCTTCTCCTCGTGTGCTTGGCGGCTCACGATCAGAAGTTTCCTGGATGGACTCCCTGAAATGTCAAACCCCGGCTGCCACCCCGGCAAAGCCGGGGGACCTCCCTATTTGGTTAGC